>JAZQCR010000015.1:0-21136 GCA_045546375.1 Eubacteriales bacterium
GTGGCCGTGCGCCGAGTCGAGCACCAAGAAGTCAACACCAACCTTGATAAGAGCGCCTGCGCGGTCAAGCACATCGTTAGTAACACCGATAGCCGCACCGCAAAGAAGTCTTCCCTTTTCATCTCTTGCAGAATTGGGATACTTTGTCGCCTTCTCTATATCCTTGATGGTAATAAGACCCTTGAGGATGAAATTCTCATCTACGATAGGAAGCTTTTCGATCCTATGTTTACGAAGTATATCCTGAGCCTGTTCAAGAGTAGTTCCCACAGGGGCAGTGACAAGGTTCTTAGTAGTCATAACCTCGCCGATCTTTACGTTGAAGTCAGACAAGAACCTCATATCTCTGTTAGTAATGATACCGATCAGCTTCTTGTTATCGTCACAAATCGGAACGCCGGAGATCTTATACTTACCCATAAGTTCATCTGCTTCATAGGCGTAGTTATCTCCCTTAAGCCAGAAGGGATCAACGATAACGCCGTTCTCACTTCTCTTTACACGCTCTACATGGTCAGCCTGCTCTTCGATGGTCATATTCTTGTGAATGACACCTACTCCGCCCTCTCTTGCAATAGCTATGGCAAGAGGAGCCTCGGTAACGGTATCCATCGCAGAACTCATAAGAGGTATGTTCAGATGGATCTTATTGGTAAGGCGAGTACCGAGCTTGATCATATCGGGTGTAACGTCGCTCTTCTGAGGAATAAGCAAAACGTCATCAAACGTCAAACCTTCTTTTGCAAACTTATTTTCAATGCTTCCCATGTAATGCCTCCACATCATTTATATTTTATTTATTATAACTTGACAAGACGTTTTTGTCAATTACAAAAATAAAGGTTTTGACATATTTATCACACTTTATAACATATTGTTGAAATTTTGTTCAAAATATGATAAAATATTACAAATATGTCAACGAGGGAGATGCTATGAGAAAGATCAACATCGTTAATCCTGCGGCAGGTCAGGGAGACGCCGAAAGATTTGCAAAAGAAGCACAAAACGGAGAAACATATATAACAAAATGCATTTCAGACGGCGAAAGATTTGTCTATGAAGCTTGCCTTGCAGACCCCGAAACCCACTTCTGCGTATACGGCGGAGACGGCACCGTAAACGAGGTCATTAACGGAATTATGAAAGCAGGCGCTCAATCTAAGGCGGTGTTCTCCGTGATACCCGTCGGCACGGGTAACGATCTGCTAAGGTCATTTCCGACCGACAAAGGATCAGTATACGATCTTGACGTTATCAAGTACGGCGACAACTACGCCATAAATATGCTCAATACCGGCTTTGACTCTGACGTTGTTAAAAAAGTAGCAACACTAAAAAAGAAGCCGCTTATCAGCGGAAGCGGTGCTTACCTGATGGGAGTTATTTCAACTATGGCGGCATCCTACGGCCAACATATGAGTATGACCGTCACCAAGGATGACGATACCGAGGAAGAGATAGACGGCGACTTCCTTCTCTGTGCCATCGCCAACTGCTCTTACTACGGCGGAGGATTTCACGCTGCTCCATCTGCATGCTGTAATGATGGGATATTAGAGCTTTTGCTGGTGAACAAGGTTTCAAGAGCGACCTTCTTAAAGATAGTCGGTGTGTATAAAAAAGGAAAGCATATAGACCCGGAAACCGGAGAGGTTTATCCGAAATATCAAAATATACTCAGGTGTATACGTTGCAAAAAAATTAATATATCCGGGCTTAAGGACCTCTGCGTTGACGGAGAGATCCAGCCCGTCACCGAGACCGAGATAACCGTATTGCCCTCACAGATAAGGTTAGTTATATGAAATACATTATGGCTCTCGATCAAGGCACTACAAGCTCACGCTGTATCATTTTCAACGAAAGTGCCGAGATCATCACAGTAACACAAAAAGAATTCAATCAGTATTATCCGAGACCCGGTTGGGTGGAGCACGACCCTATGGAGATACTGGAAAGCCAGATCGGTGTAGCTAAAGAAGCTCTCGCCGTCTCCGGCATCTCACCCGAGGACATCTCTTCCATCGGAATCACCAATCAAAGAGAGACGTGTATCCTATGGGATAAAAACACAGGTAAGCCCTATTGCAACGCGATAGTATGGCAATGCAGGCGCACCTCGGATATGTGTAAAGAACTCAAGAAAAACGGCCTGGAGAGTATGGTCAAAAGTAAGACGGGCTTACTGTTAGACCCTTATTTCTCCGGCACCAAGATCAAGTGGATCCTTGATAACATAGACGGTGTCAAGGAGCAGGCTCTTGCAGGCAACGTTCTGTTCGGTACGGTAGACAGCTGGCTTATATGGAACCTTAGCGGCGGAAAGTGTCACGTAACCGACGTTAGCAACGCCTCGAGAACCATGCTCTTTAACATCAACACCCTCAGTTGGGATGAAGAATTATTATCGCTTTTAGGTATCCCATCAAGCATTCTGCCTGAGATCGTACCAAATGCAGGTCACATCTGTTATACAGATCCGTCCGTCTTTGGTTCACCTATTATGATTTCCGGTGTTGCGGGTGACCAGCAGGCAGCTTTATTCGGTCAGGGATGTTACTCTGTAGGAGACTGTAAGAATACCTACGGTACAGGTTGCTTTTTGCTAATGAACACAGGTAATAAGCCAAATATAAGCAACAGCGGACTAATATCCACCGTTGCCTGGAAATTAGGCGACGAGGTAACGTACGCTTCCGAGGGATCTGTATTTATCGGTGGCGCCGCTATCCAATGGCTTCGTGATGAAATGAAGCTGATAGACAGTGCTCCCGTTAGCGAGACGGAAGCACAAAAAGTAGAAAACTCCGGCGGAGTTTACGTCGTGCCGGCCTTTACAGGTCTCGGCGCCCCTTATTGGGATCCCGATGCAAGAGGTATCATCACAGGTATAACCCGAGGCACGTCGTATCTGCATATCATACGCGCGACCCTCGAGTCCATTGCTTATCAGGTAGAGGATATCCTTTCTCTTTTGAAGGAGGAAACAGGAAAACAGATCACCTCGCTCTCGGTTGACGGTGGAGCGTCAAAAAACGATCTTCTTATGCAGTTCCAATCCGATATTAGCGGAATAGACGTAGTAAGAAAATCCTGCACCGAAACAACGGCGCTTGGTGCCGCCCTGCTTTCGGGACTGGGCTCGGGTGTTTACGGTTCTCTTGACGACGTTCGCTCTTTACTCTTTGCCGAGAAGACCTTTACCCCACAAATGGAAAACGACAAACGGCAAGCGCTCTATAACGGTTGGAAACAGGCAGTCAAAAAGTGCGGTTCAAAATGAACCGCACTTTTTAGTTTTTTTCAATTATCTTGATATCCTTCGGATGTACACCTGCCTGTTCGTATACTATCTCCTTGATCTGCGCTATTTCGTTAGCCAATAGTCCGTCGCTCTTTACAATTATGCTCGCGCTGTTTTCGTTAACAACGGCAAGACACTGTTCAAAACCCTTTGCCAAAACAAGCTGCTCGATATTAGACTCGCATTCTATCTCCTTTGCTATAGTGTTAATACCGGTATATGCTTCGCTTTTTACATCCTCAACTGCATCGTCGCTGTCCACCACCTGCTGCAATACCTGCATTGCTTCATCACGTGCCTTCTGCCTGGACAGTACCGCGCTTGAGAAGTATTCATCCTTCGGATCGGCGGACACGCTTTCATTACGTGGCGGCGTTAACACTTCCGAATCGACAGAAAACAGAGCGTAGTTTAAGTAGACCGCACCGCATATCACTAAAACCGAAGCGCATACTATGATGCCTTTCTTATTTTTCGAAAAAAATCTTCCAACGTTTTTGAACTTCAGAAAAAACTCCTTGATCCTTTCTTTCATTTCTTCAACCCGTTCTTCACGAGATTTATCCCGTTGATTTCTGTTCATACTTTACCTCCAAGGCTTTTTTTAATGTATATGCCGTTGGGCACAGGTTAATGACTTACAAATATTCTGTTATACGGAATATCATAAAGAGCGTTTATAAGGTCATATATCTCCCTCTCGTTACAACTTCCCTTATAGATCACTGCTACACCGTCCGCCCCTGCTTCCGAATCGTTTGTACTAAAGACTACCGAGACTTCGTCCACCCCGTCAATATTACAAAGCACGCTCTCCAGATCCCCGCCGGCCTTCATATTCTCGTTTGATGGGCTGAAGGATGACAACGCAAAAAAGCATATGAAAACGGTGCCGAGAATAATGATCAGAGATCTAACCTTTTTTTCAAGCAAAGTATATACACCTCTCATCAAGACATAAATAATCGGATATAAATGACCTTATATATCCTACTTCCCTTCCGCCTTCGATCTCAACCCTGTCGATAAAATAAGAACCGTTAGCATACGCAAGACTAACCTCAGCTTTACACGAATAGTCATAACGAGACTTAAGTGCATTACACAGATTCTTCTCAACCAATGACGTCGCTTTTTTCTCAACGAGTTCCTCGTAGTCTCCTCCCTGTACAGTCGGACCTTTTATCGCAGTATCCGTTGAAAAATCAATTTTCATCAGCCCTCCTGTCAAAATAACAAGAAAAAGCAAACCGCAAACTAATGAAAAATGCTTTTCAATAGCAGAACCCGACAATATACACTTCATTAAACCCATAAAAATTATAACGGTACACAGTGTCACAAGTGTTTCATTCATATTGCACCTACTTCGCAAAAAATGTGGATAGCGTACAGATAACCGACAGAATTGAGCACCAGGGTTATCAAGGTTACGTTGAAAAAGCCGTCAAACGCCCTTAAGATAACTGACACACCGTCACAGTCAGCCATTTCGCAAAAGGCGGAAAAAAGAATAAAAACCATACGGTACAGAATGACGCTTACAATGCCCGGCAAAAGAGAGAGAACGATCAAAAGCGCCGCCCCGAAGCCAAATGAGCTCTTCAAAGTAACAAGACCGAGAGTAATATTATCAAGCGATTCCGAAAGCGCGCCGCCTACGACCGGAATTGCGTAAGCTGATGCTATTTTGGCACCTCTCCTCAAAAGTGAATCGCCGGCCAAGGCGCTCCTGTGCTGAAAAGACACTAACAAAGAAAGCAATGACAGGCTACCGCCGAACACCGACATGTAGAGCCCGGTGATCATACCTGAAACGCCGCCCATCTTCTTCCCGGTAACCGAAGAAATAGCGGAGACCGTGATAAAAGCACACACAAGTGGCAACACGGTCTTTGAAACGAATGATAGAAATGAGCTGAGTGCAACAACAAACGAGCCCACCACTCCTGCGCTGTTTACAGCGCTTTCAAACGCGAGAAACGATACCATTACACCGGATAGCGTCAAAGTGTACGTGCTGAGTGCCTCAACAGTTTCAATGGTGCGCGTATATATTTCCGCAACTAACCTGAAAATGTATATAAATATGATCAGATCAATGCAGACCGAGGCTGTGTTCTTCATTCCGAGAGCGCTTGTCCCTGCAAAACTATGACAGATAGTCCCGAATATGATTACTGCAAATAAGCCGGTAAGCTTGTCCTGTTCACATTTCAATGATGAAAATAGGGTCGATAACAAAAGTTCGATAAGTCTTTGGCTTTCGTCAACACCGCTTAAAGCCTCATCTTCACTCAGCTCTGTTTGCGGAACTGAATCAAGATATCCATCTCTGTCATAGATATCATCTACGTTGATATCATATGCAGTGGCATTTAAAGAGAGAAATAAGCTCAAGTAAAGACCTGCACAGATGACAAGAGCTCTTTTACGAGTGGCAAGGACATTATTAATACGCTTATCCGTCCGCACAAAACCATTCCCTTTCCCGCCGCGGCGTAACCAAGCTGACCGCAGATGTCAGCACCTACATCCGTACAAATCGAGATCCCCGTGACCTTCATGATCAAGACAATAGCCTCTGTAACCTCAGAAGGCATTTCGTTCGAGATCGACTGATAAAACTCTGAAAACGATCTTATCCCCGACGCAAACAGTACGATCCCGACATACATCCCGCCAAGCAACGAAAATGTTGGATTAATATCCTTGATAACCGCAAGGACGAGTACAGCACAAACTGCATAAACTAACGTACTGTTCATAATCCAAAGGTAATTTTGATCTCATTTATTAACGAAGAAAACTGAGATACTATCATAAACACCACAATGATAACACCGCTGGCAGAGACAAGACTTGCCTGCTCTTCTCTGCCGTTTTTGGTAAGTATCTGGCAACTTACCGAAACCACCAGCGCCACCCCGACTATCTTAAGTACATCCACTAAATCCATTTTCACACCATAAGTATAACCGTGACAGCGAACACTGCGGTACACACGGTAATAAATGAAATACACTTAGAACGAAGCTCCGTCTGATTAGCGCTTAATGCCGCTTTGAACTCCTTTTCAATGGCGACTATCCCTTCATCACACACTTGTCCGCTTGCAGTCCTGCTATCTCTGCAGAAGGCATTGTAAGAATCTATCAACTCGGCTTTTATCCCAAGGGCCTCGTGGTTTTCCCAAAGGAATAATGAAAAATCGCTTGCTCCGTTATCGAAAAAAACAGATTCGCTCTTCACTATCTCGTCAATGCTCATTCTGTTCTCGCAGATACCTACTCGTAGCAGGTGAAACATCTTAATAATTGCCTGTGACAGTTTTTTTGAATATGAGTACGAATCAAGGCTGAACCATAATACGATGACCCAAATCGAAAAAGCAAGTAATATTTTAATCAAACGTGCCTATCTCCTGACTGTAATCGTCTTTTATATTGACGTAATGCTTGAATATTCCCATCTCGATCATAGACCTGAAATAGGGCTTTACCAGTAATTTTTCGGCAGAAAAAGCGTGGGCAGATGCGATCAAGGGAACTCCTGACGAGGCAACGTCGTAAAGCCTTTCATCTCTGTCGTCTATCCCTAATTCATCACAAATGATCACCTCAGCGCATAGGGTGCGCAAGGCGATCTCTATGCCCTTCCACTTTGAATATCCGCTCAGTATATCTACGTTTGCAGTACGTCCGTAATCATCAAGGTAAAATTCCCTTCTCTCATCAACCACGCACACACAGCGACCTGACTCTGCAAGCAGAGCCGCGATCGACCTAAGAATGGTGGTTTTGCCGCAACCCGGTCTTCCTACCAAAATAACTCCGTCAAGTCTATTACCTTCTTCCAGAAAGGAGTAAAGTCTGTTTCCTGCGTCGCGTATCATGCGAGGCACCCGAATGTTTATTGAAGTAACCTCGGTCATTTTATCGCTACCGTTTAAGCTGATAACGTTTCCCGCAACCCCGCATCTCCCGCCTAAAACATCAGTAAAATACCCCTGCGTAAAGGTTTCCTCATGCTTGTACAGGCTACCACCGCACAGACGCAAAAACACCCCATCAAAGTCCTTGCGAGACAAGAGGCTACCGAGAATATGACGCTTGTCCGAAAATGCAAAATAAACGCATTTTTCGGCACGCAAACGTATTTCCGTAAGCTGATGTATATCCTTTATGTCAAAAAATATCTCAGGGACTAACTGTTTAAGGCCCAAAATGTAGTTATCCATTCAACAAAATATATGCTGATATGAGGTCGATTATGACAAAAAGGCAGGCACATCGCCTGCCTTTCTGCCTAGGGTTTGAATGCTCACCCTAAGATAACTTATTTACCAAACGCAGATTATCTGCAATCATTGCGATAAACTCAGAGTTAGTAGGTTTTCCTCTTGAGTGCTGAACGGTGTAGCCAAAGTAGGAATTCAGCGTTTCCAGGTCGCCCCTGTCCCAAGCGACCTCAATAGCGTGCCTGATAGCGCGCTCTACGCGCGATGCGGTCGTACCGTACTCAAGAGCCACAGAGGGATACAAGACCTTTGTAACAGCATTGATCACGCTGCTGTCCCTGATGACCATCATAATGGCAGTACGAATATATTGATACCCCTTAATGTGCGCAGGAACGCCTATCTGGTGGATCACGTTAGTCACCTGGGTTTCAAGGTCCTTGTCGGCGTTAGCCGTGTGCCTCTGCTTTTCCTTGCGATTAAACACTGAGTCAAGCTTTCTGTCCAAAGCAGAAAAATCAACGGGCTTAGGACATATAAAAACATTGTTAAACGAGTTGAATCTGCTGACCAAATTCTGATTTCCCGTCACAGTGCAAACGACGAAGTAAGGACTATAACCGTCACGTTCACCAAGTTGGTTAACAAGTCTGATCAAAAGCGAACACTCAATACGCTCTACCCACGCGTCAACTATAACAACGTCGGGCTGTATCCTATCGATCAATTCCAGTCCTTTTTCGGCATCAGACGCCTCCGCGAACTGTTCATATCCGTAATTGTACATACGGTCTATGAGATCTTTTCTGAATATTTCGTTACCGTCAACCACTAAAAATTTGATATCCTTTTTCATTTTGCTCTCCAATATCGTGATTTATTACGGTAATATTTTACCATAAACTACCAAATATTACAATAATCAATTGGTAAAAAAATCCAACAAAAAGTTTGCGTGAGTTTTGGTAGTAATAGCCAAAACTCACGCAAAACTTGTCAATGTTTGTCGCAGGAACAGGGAGATTCAAAGAAACCACGAAGATCAAAATACCATTTCCCTTCGTCGGTATTCTTAAATCCTATCATTTCAGCCAGCTTCTCATCCTCGGGCTTCACGTAGTATGCATCGTGAAATCCCGCAAGATCAGCAAAATTCAGAGCTGCCCTGCCCATTATAAACTTGGCACCGAAATCATCCACTCCAAGTGCCGTAGCCAATGTGTGAAGGTAAACGCAAGAATCTTTCAAAATGAACTGACAAACGCCTACAAATCTGTCCTCTTCGTAACAGGAATATGCAAGATCGTCTGCCAGATACTCAGCAGCGCACAACTCACAGAGCTTGCTCTGTGTATTTTTATCCTCAATTGGTCTGATCGTTAACATGTTCTCTTTCTCCGGTTAAATACTGTACTTCTTCTTCCTTTAGGAAGGTCCATCTTCCTCTTGGTAAGTTTCCTAATTCCAGCTCACCAATAGCGACACGCTTAAGTGAGGCAACACGCAGGCCCACCTGCTCACACATCTTACGTATCTGTCTGTTTCTGCCTTCCCAAAGGCTGATGCTGAGCACGTACTTACCGTCCTCGCCCGAGATAAGCTCGCATACGGCAGGACGGGTCCTGTATCCGTCTATGTCCATAGGCTTATTCAGTCGGTCCAAAATGGCGGATGTGAGGGCACCGGTTACCTTTACTCTGTATATCTTCGGTATCTCATGCCTCGGGTGGGTCAGTCGGTTTGCAAAGTCGCCGTCATTGGTAAGAAGCAATAATCCCTCTGACTGCATATCAAGTCTGCCAACGGGATATACTCTCACCTTAACGCCCTTAACAAGCTCCGCAACGCAAGGTCTTCCCTTTTCATCGGAAAGGGTGGTCACGTAGCCCTTAGGCTTGTTCAGCATTATATAAACAAAGTGACTTACAGTCTTTCTTACCTGCTTACCCTTATATTTAACGATATCCTTGCCGGGAAGGATCTTCTGTCCTAACTGTGCCGGCTCGCCGTTAACGTATACGTTTCCTTCCTCTATCTCCTTTTCTGCCGCTCTTCTTGACATCAGGCCGCAGTCAGAAATATATTTTTGAACTCTTATCTTTTCCATTATAACTCCAAATCAATTCGCGTAGCGTGAAAACCCCATATCAAGCAATTTGACATGATCCTCCCAGTCGTTCGGTGCATTTAGGGTAACGCAAACAAGGGTCACACCGTCACGCTCGGCACAGGATACCAGGCACCTGCCTGCACTCTTTGTGTATCCTGTCTTCATCCCCAAGCACCCAACGTATCTTTTCAAGAGCTTGTTGTGATTAACGAGATATCTGCCATCAGAGATCCCTTCATACGAGATATTATGGGTGTAGGAAGAACAGATATCGGTAAATCCGTCAACTGTTATCGCATAGCACGCAAGCAAAGCCTGATCGTGAGCTGTTGAATACTGACCGTCAGCCGGTAACCCGTGAGGCGTCTTATACACGGTATCATTCATACACAGTGCTTTAGCCTTTAAGTTCATCAGCTCTACAAAACCATCCACAGTTCCTCCAACGTGAATGGCTAAGGCTACAGCGGCATCATTTGCACTATTTAACAAAAGTGCCCATAAAAGCTCATCTATCGAAAGCCTCTCTCCACGTTTAATATATATAGACGAACCCTCTACACCAACGGCTTCGGGAGGAACCTCAAGGGACCGTGTTCTTTCTGCACAGTGCTCAAGCACGACGACAGCCGTCATTATTTTAGTAACGCTGGCTATCTCACGCTTTTCGTACCCGCCGCTCTCGTAGTATGTATTAAAGCCTTTACCCTCTACCGCTATAACACTTTGCGCGGAAAAGGCACAGCACTCCAAGTACAAACAATATATCACGCTGAAGCTGACGATCATGCATATTACTCTTTTCATACCAAACACCGTAATATAACTATTCATAAAACGGTGTAAATATGCTACTCTGCGCTCTCGTCCTCAGGCTCCGCCTCTTCCTTATCCTTCGTAAAGAAAGCTTTGATCTTCGCAAAGTACTCGGGACTCTTTTCTATAAGCATAGCAATAGCATCACCTGTATCTGATGATGAATTTATGTTAAGCATTTCTACACTTCCGTCACTTTTAACGACGAGGAATCCCACGGGGTGAACGGAAACACCGGTTCCGCCGCCACCTCCGAAATTTGCAAGACCTTTATCAGCCGGAGCGGACTTCCCAAAATAGTCAACACCGCCCGAAGCATATCCCATTGAAACACGGGAAACGGGAATGATAACGGTACCCGTGCCGTTACCCACCTGAATAGGCTCTCCTATAATGGTATTGGCATCGATCACCTCGCGAATACTCGCTAAAGACGACCTGATGATCTCATTTAATTTACTCTCTGCCATAACGACCTCCGTTAATTCTTACTTTTGGTAACGAATACTGCACCTGCGCGCAAAAGTAACGCCAGAGCCTGCCACACCCTTATTGAAAACGAAATATCAACGTCAAGAATAGGCTTCTCGGAGCAGTAGTCACAGTCTACGGATATGTACCCGTTTTTTTCAACACTGAAGTTCGAAACGTTCTCAAGAAGGGTAACCACATACTGTACACCCTGAACCGCAAGACCGTATTGCAATGCGGTCTTTGCGGCATCGTCAGTCGCAATGACCACCCTGATCCTCGCGACCTTGATCCTTAAGTACTTAAAGAATCTGCCAACGATCCTGGACAGTAGCTCAGAAATGAGCTTAATGGCTTCCGTAACGTCTGACACCTTCTTTTTCTTCTGCTTATTCTCTTTCTTCTTGCTCTCGCTTTTCTTCTTTTTTTCAATATGTACAGCGTCTTTTTTGAGCTTTTTGTTTATCCCCTTTGCGGAAAACTCTTTGAGATCGATCTTTTCCTTTTTGGGAAAAAGTGTAAAGCTCAAAAAAAGCAGCTTAAGGACAACAAAAATACCGTCGTCGTACTTAACGCATATACTTATCTTGAAAAAAAGGAGTAGAAGGAGCAACAATGCGATCACAAGGAGGATCACTCCTGTCATTTATTCTTCATCTCCCATATCAAGCAGGATCTGCTCGTCTTCGACCGTATGGGTAAAATGCTCAATGGGAGGCAGCTCACCTAATGAGGAAAGCCCGAAGCAGCGCAGAAAATCATCGGTAGTAACGTAAAGGAAAGGCTTTCCGGGTACGTCTAAACGTCCCTTTACATCAATAAGACCCTTGTCCTGCAGACTGGAAAGCGCGTAAGAGCAGTCAACGCCTCTGATCTGCTCAACGTATGCTCTGGTTACGGGCTGGTGATAGGATACGATCGCCAAAACCTCAAGAGATGACGCCGAAAGGCTGCCTCCCTTACGTATACCGAGCACGTCCTTGATGTACTCCGCATACTCCTCCTTGGAGCAAAGCTGACAGGACTTATCATAGGTTACGAGCTGTATTCCTCTGTCATTCTTAGGATCGTTGTACCTCTTGGCGAACTCCTCCACCGACTTTTTTGTCTCGGAGGGGGTAAGACCCAAAAGGTCGGAGAGTTTAGCGTAGGTAACGGGATATCCTGCCGCAAACAACACAGCTTCTATTATCTTATCATTCTGTTTATTCGACATCGTTACCTTCTCCTTCCGTTTCAGTCTTTTCTTCGTTTATCTCAAAGTATATATTGTCAATATCCGAGTCAGCGGTAATAATTATCCGCTGACTTTTTAACATCTCAAGGATCGCCACAAATGATGCGATGATGTCAGAGCGCGTGCTTGATGCCAGC
The DNA here is from genome assembly GCA_045546375.1 of Eubacteriales bacterium. GTDB lineage: Bacteria > Bacillota > Clostridia > Oscillospirales > CAG-272 > CAKSEI01. The sequence goes on from JAZQCR010000015.1 coordinate 12,319, forward strand.
ATGATCTCGTTGAAGGTCACACGCCGCTTCACGGTCAGCATACGTCTTATTTCAACTTCCCTTTCCTTAATGGGCGTGACCCTGGTGCGTATGATCTTTTCAAGAGCCTCTGCCGGCTCTTTTGTCATAGACTCCTCAATGAGCTTGCGTCTGTTCATCATACGAAGGAAGGCCTGCTCGATAAGAGTGACGCTTTGATCGCTGACCGTATTGTCGACAGTTATCTCCTCGGTCTCCTTCACAAAACGAGCGCTGTAATAATCGTATTGCTCCCCGAGGTATTGTGCCGCTTCTTTAGCCTTCTTATATTCAATAAGGGCTGCGGTAAGAGCGGCTCGTGGATCCTCTTCCTCCTCGGTAGTGGCGGAGGGCAGGAGCATACGGCTCTTGATAAGCATAAGCTCAGCCGCCATAGTGATAAACTCACCTGCTATCTCCATGTCCATAGCCCGCATACGGTCCAAGTATTCCATATATTGATCAAATATAAGAGAAATAGGAATATCGTATATATCCACCTGATTCTTTGCAATAAGTCGCAGTAAAAGATCAAGGGGACCCTCGAATTTCTCCAGTTTAAAGCTTAATTCGTCCATATTACCTCAAGTCAGAACAGTAGATTCATAATGTCAGCAAAGGGCGCAAGGGGCACTATCTTATCAAAGAAAGTCATTACCATATTTCGTGCAAAATAGAGAGGGGTGTCTAAAACACCGGTAAATAACGCAAGTATGACCGCCAGATAAATATATCTCTCGTAGGCCATGACTTTAAAGTAATATTTCTCGGGCAAAAATACGTTTAATATGCGTGAACCGTCAAGGGGTGGTACAGGAATCAGATTAAATACCGCCAAAGAAATATTAAGCATAACAGTGTAATAGGCAAAAATGCATATGATTATCACAGTAGCGGCATTGACGAGAGGAAAGAGAAACTCAAACGCAATCTCAAACAGCAAAACGCCAAAGAAAGCCATCAATAAGTTTGAAAGCGGCCCCGCAAAGGCAGTAAGAGCCATACCGAATTTCCTGTTTTTATAATAGTACGGATTGACCGGCACCGGCTTTGCCCAGCCAAAGCCGAAGATCAACATCATAAGAGCGCCTGCAGGGTCTAAATGATCCACGGGATTCAAAGAAAGTCTTCCTCTTGCCTTTGCTGTTGGATCACCAAGCTTGTACGATATATACCCATGAGCACACTCGTGAACAGTAAGTGAGGTAAGTACCACCAAAATATAAATAACTATTGATATTATCGCATATTTGTCACCGCTAAAAATGCCATTTAGTATATTAAATAACATTTAACACCTCAGATAAACTTATGTATCTCGTTCCACAGCTCTTCCCTGCCGATGCCTTTTAGGGAGGAAAAGGGGACAATGGGCGTACCCTCAATAACGGAGGGATGCTCGGATAAAGCTTTAAGATTCTTCGCCATATCAGTTTTATTGAGCTTATCGCACTTTGTGGCGGCGATAATATAAGGAATACCGACCTCTGCCATATACTCAAGCATCGTAGCATCGTCCTTGGTCACACCAACCTTCAGATCAATAAGCTGTACTATAGCGCAAATGCGTCCCTCGCTGTAATCGGAGGTAAAGTATCCGTCGGTCAGCGCAGACCACTTGGCAACGTCCTCGGGAGGACGCTTGGCAAATCCGTAACCCGGAAGATCCACGATATACATCCTGCCGTCTATCTTATAGAAGTTGACGGTGATGGTCTTTCCGGGTACGGAAGAGACACGTGCGAGCTTCTTCCTTGAAAGAAGCGTATTAACAAGAGAACTCTTTCCCACGTTGCTTCGTCCTGAAAATGCCACCTGAGGAAGGGCGTTTACAGGAAACTGCTTAGCGTTACCTGCCGTTATTTCAAGCTGTGAATTCTGTAGATTCAGTTTCATTCTAACCTCTTATAAAGGATCTTAACGCAGTCAGTCGCTTTCTTTCGGAAGGGGCAGCATCCTCCAAACCGTCAAAGGACAGTGCGTGGCGCAAAACGTCGGTAACGTTTTCGCAGTACACGAACTCCACCTCGCCCTTGATCTTATCGTCAACGTCGATCATGGAGCGCTCGTTATCCTTGGGAACAAGGATCTTTTTAACGCCCGCCTTATAAGCGGCCATAGTCTTTTCACGAAGGCCACCTATGGGCAGCACTTTACCCTTAAGCGAGATCTCTCCTGTCATAGCAACGTCAGAACGCACCTTGCAACCTGTCAACTCGCTGATGATGGCGGTGGTCACGGTCACTCCTGCAGAAGGCCCGTCCTTAGGAACGGCTCCCTCGGGAAAATGAACGTGTATATCCGTATCACGGTAGAAGGACTCTCTGATACTCAGCTTATCCGAGACGGAACGAATGTAGGAAACGGAAATATTTGCCGACTCCTTCATGACCTCACCGAGAGAACCGGTTAGTATTACTTTTCCAGTACCCGGCATGGAGAGGGCCTCCACCTCCAACAGATCTCCGCCGTACTGGGTATACGCCATACCGTTTACCACACCGACTCTTGCTTCTTTAGGAACTGTCTTGCCGGGGATGACGCTCTCTTTCATAAAGTCCTTAATATTCTTACCGGTAATGCTGACGGGAAGCTTTGCGCCATCCAATATCTGCATTGCCGCCTTGCGGCAGATAGACGCGATCTTTCTTTCAAGATTACGTACGCCTGCCTCAGTCGTATAATCGTCGATCAAGCACAAAAGCGCCTTGTCGTTGATCTTTAACTGCTTAGAGTTAAGACCGTTTGCCTTTAACTGCTTTCTTACAAGATGATTCTTCGCTATAGATAGCTTTTCCTCTCTTGTATATGAAGCCATCTCAATGATCTCCATACGGTCAATAAGAGGACGCTGAACACCGTCAAGGCTGTTAGCGGTAGCAAGGAAAACACACTTTGAAAGATCGATGGGTATCTCCATAAAGTGATCACGGAAGTTCTTGTTCTGCTCTCCGTCAAGGACCTCGAGAAGTGCCGACGCAGGGTCGCCGTGATTATCCGAGGTCATCTTATCTATCTCATCGAGAAGGATAAGAGGATTCTCTACACCGGCCTCTGTGATAGCGGCAACGATACGTCCGGGCATAGAACCGAGATAGGTTCGTCTGTGACCCCTTATCTCCGCTTCGTCACGAACACCGCCCAAGGAAATACGAACGAACTTGCGTCCCATAGCAGTTGCAATAGACTGGGCAACAGAAGTCTTGCCCACTCCGGGCGCGCCAACGAGGCAAAGTATCTGTGCGCTCTTACCACCGGATATCTTCTTTACGGCGAGATACTCAATGATCCTTTCCTTGACCTTTTCTATGCCATCATGATCCGCCTCGAGGACCTTTCTCGCCTTATCGAGATCAATCTCATCCTCGGTGAATTTCTTCCAGGGGTATTCAAGCACAGTATCAAGATACGTATGTATTACAGTCCCTTCAGCGGCGCCGAAAGGTATCTTTGCAAGCTTATTGGCTTCTTTGATCAGCTTCTTCTTAGATTTTTCATCGGTGATAAGCTCGTTTATCTGACGGATATAACTCTCTATCTCGTCATCATCCTCGGAGAAACCCAGCTCGTCCTGAATAACACGAAGCTGCTCCTTGAGATAATACTCTCGCTGGTTACGCTCCAGATTGGAATGAACCTGCTTCTGTATCTCGCTCTCCGAGCGAAGGCGTACTATCTCGTCAGAAATAATATTTAATGCAGTATCGTAACGTGCGTCAGGATCAAAAGCGGATAGAATACTAATCTTATCATCAATATCCATCAGCGCATCTGCAGCGATCATATCGATCATGCGAACGGTATCGTTAGTGCTGAGCACGGCAGTTACCATTTCCTTTGAGACCTTGGGGATCAATACCGAAAGCTCACGGAACATATTAATAAGGGTAGCGTGTTCAGAGGTACTGAAGGCGGCGTTCTCGTCCTCGTGATGCGTTAAAACGTCGGCAAAGATCATTTTACCGCTTACGTCGTAACGGATGACCTCAGCACGGTATTCACCTTCACATATAACACGGACATTACCGTCCGGAAGCTTTAGAAGATGACTCAGGCTGGCAACAGTACCCACTTTGGGTAGCCGTGCAGGGTCTGTGTCACTAAACACCTCATTGTTCGGAACAACAAGAACGAGCACGTTATGTTCATCTGCCCATAGACAGGTTTCTATAGATTCTTTATTTGATAATTCCATAGTAAGAGGCAGGTTAGGAAAAACAGCCTGACCCTTAAGAGTTAAAACGGGAATACCCAGGATCTCTTCTTTTAAGTTGGTGCTATGCATTAAATATCTCCGCTAAATAGTCGTTTATATAGTAATTCATTATATTATAACACAAAAATCCTATCTTTTCAACCTTCTTTAGCAGACTTTGCCCATATGCATAAAATGTATTGGAGAACAAATTAAGGAGTAATCATGGATCACAGAAGATATTATAACAGATATCAAAGAACCGTGCCTTCAGCAACCGCTCCAAGGCAGGAAACAGTACCCTATGACAAGGATGATTGCTGCATCATGCCCACCACCCTTGCTATGGTGTACGCACCGACGCAGAAATTCGAGCAGATATATGACCTCACAAGCGCACTCAGCTACGGAACTATATTCAAATGTCTGAATATGCCCTTCACCGGAAAGAGGTGCTAAATATGGAAAGAAAAGAACTTCTTCACAACGTTCAGAAAACGAGCTTTGCTCTGGTAGAGGCCAACCTTTATCTTGACTCTCACCCCGACTGCGCAGAAGCTCTTGAGTACTTTGAAAAGATCAAGAGTGAAAACAAAATGGCTCGCAAAGCATACGAGGAAAACTGCGGCCCCTTAACAGTAACCTCAGATAATAACGATTCCTGGCAATGGGTAAAAACTCCCTGGCCCTGGGAGATAGGAGTAAACTGAGATGTGGATATATGAAAAGAAACTGCAATACCCCGTCAATATAAAAACACCTAACCCCAAATTAGCAGGGGTAATTATCAGTCAGCTTGGCGGCCCGGACGGAGAGTACGGAGCATCTACAAGGTATCTTTCTCAAAGATACACTATGCCGGATCGAAAGATAATCGGAATGCTGACAGATATAGGAACAGAGGAGCTGGCTCACGTTGAGATGATCTCAGCAATTCTCTATCAGCTGACAAAGGGGCTTTCTATTGATGAGATCAAGCGAAGCGGTTTTGACAAATACTTCGTAGATCATACAACGGGGATATATCCCCAGTCAGCGGCAGGCGTACCCTTTACCACTGCATATCTGCAGTCAAAGGGTGACGTCTTCACGGACCTGCACGAAGATCTGGCAGCAGAGCAAAAGGCTCGGACCACCTACGACAATATTCTTCGACTCTCGGATGACCCTGACGTGAACGACGCTATAAGATTCTTAAGAGAAAGAGAGATCGTCCACTATCAGCGCTTTTCGGATTGTCTGGGTTTAGCACAGGATGCTTTCACCTGTAAGACCAACTTCTATCAGTATAATCCCGAATTTGACAAGTAAAAAAGGATGCCGTACGGCATCCTTTTTCACTTTAACTTCAAATTATTACTTGCGGGCTGTTTCGGTAAATACAGTCTGCATATCTTCAAGGAACCTCTCAAGAGCTTTCTGATTTCTCTTGGAAAGTTTCTGAATGCTGGAAGCAACAGCAGTAGGATTGGGGTTTTGGCTGAATATCATAGAAGAACCGAAGGAATTGTTGTTATAAGAGAAGATATTACCAATATCGTAAGTACGGCTATTGAAGATAATGTCAAGCATCTCCTCGGACTCATCGTCACGCAGATACTTACCCTTCAGGGACTGCTCGATATATGCCTTGTAAGTAGTATTGGTAGCAAGCTTAGTAAGAGACTCAAGGATCTCACAGCTTCTTACCTTATCGGGAGCGTTGATCGGAATGGAAACGCAGTTAGCGGTACCTGTCATGTACATATTGTACTCAGCCTGCTCAGCATTTGCCTTAGGCATAGGAATAATACCGAAGTCTGCCTCAAGACCGCGGAACAAACGACAACGGTTCATTCCGGTGAGGTTGAAGAGGACCTGGTTCTTCTCCATAAGTGAGCCAACACCATCTACCCAAATGTCTGTAACGTAGTTAAGCATCTTGTCGGAGAGCATAGAATACTCTTCCTTAGTAACGATCTCATGTACCTTCTCGTAGCTGTCTACAAGTGACTCAACGTTCTGATCGAGAACGTACTTGTAACCGCCGTTAGGATCCTTCTCTACAGCCTTGGCACCGCAGCCGATCATAAGAGCCTGGATACTGAACATCTCACCAAAGTGACCGTAGGTATCAAGGTTAGTCCACTCACCGTCACCGTTATCCTTGGATACGGCCTTGACCATGTTGTTCATATGTTCAATAGTCCAGTCGCCCTGGTTGACCATATCATAGATGCTGTCATAGCCCTCGGGGATGAGGTTGGGGTACTTCTCAAACATAGACTTGGTGAAGAATACGACCCAAGTAGCCTGCTTGTCAGTAAGAGTCAGGTCACTGGTAGTGAAATAAAGGTGACCGTCGAGGTCAAGTCCCTCGATTGCTCTCTGGTCCCAATGATCACCCTCAAGGTCAAGCACGTCATCATAGTCACGAAGGTTGATGAGCATACTCTCCTGAGCAAGTTTTGCTGAATTGCCAAGGTCATGTGCGATAAGGTCAAATTCGTCTGCACCGGAAAGAATGGAGTCTCTGACAAAATTGGTCATATCGCCGTAGCTCTTCTCAACATAAGAAACCTTGATATTGTGAAGCGCCTCAAGCGCATTGTCCCTCTCAAGTACTGCTTCATTAAGAGCATCACCGGTAAGAGTCTCATCATAGTAGAACTCGTATGCAGCCCAATGCGTACCGCCGGTAGAGCCCTGCGTCAGGATCCTGTACTCGTGACCCTTGTAGTCAGTATACTCCTTGTCAGGATCAAGACCCAGATCGTTGTTCTCAAGAACCTTCTGCTGTTCCTGAGAGTTCATGGTCTCCTCTCCGCCGCAGGATGCAAACGCGCAAAGGATCATACCGAGAACAAGAATGATTGTAAGTGTTCTTTTCATTGTTTTCTCCTTTTGAAGTAGATTTTTTCTCAATAAGTATACAACCTCATGTAGCTTTTGTCAACACCAACAAGCAAAAATTTACAACAAAAGTATTATTCCGCATGCATAAATTCACCAAAAACGAACATAATACGAGTAAAAAACATTGAAAAGCAATAAAAAAGGATGCCGAGCGGCATCCTTTTTTGCTTCTAAAATTACTTGCGCGCAGTTTCTGCATATACAGTCTGCATATTATCCATAAACTTCTCGAGAGCCTTCTGATTTCTCTTAGAGATTTTCTGAATGCTGGAAGAAATAGCAGTAGGATCGGGAGTGGTAGACGCGCCAAATATATTTGCAGGACCGAAGGTGCTGTTGTTGTAGCTGAAGATATCACTGATATCGTAAGTACGGCTGTTGAAGATGATGTCGAGCATTTCCTCAGACTCGTCATCACGCAGATACTTACCCTTCAGGGACTGTTCAATGTACGCCTTGTAAGTTGTGTTGGTAGAGATCTTGGTAAGAGACTCAAGGATCTCACAGCTTCTAACCTTATCGGGAGCATTGATCGGGATAGCCACAGAGTTAGCATATCCGGTCATGAGCATATTGTACTCAGCCTGTTCGGCATTTGCCTTAGGCATAGGAATGATACCGAAGTCTGCCTCGAGACCGCGGAACAGACGGCAACGGTTCATTCCGGTGAGGTTGAAGAGCACCTGGTTCTTCTCCATAAGGGAGCCAACACCGTCTACCCAAACGTCTGTAACGTAGTTAGCCATCTTGCCGGAGAGCATAGAATACTCTTCCTTAGTAACGATCTCATGTGCCTTCTCGTAGCTGTTCACGAGGTTATCTACGTTGGAGTCAAGAACGTAGTCGAAACCGCCTGCAGGATTCTTCTCAACACCTACTGCACCGCAACCTACCATAAGAGCGCGGATGCTGAAAAGCTCACCAAAATGACCGTAGGTATCAAGGTTAGTCCACTCACCGTCACCGTTATCCTTGGATACCGCCTTGACCATATTATTCATCTGCTCAATGGTCCAATCGCCCTGATTAACCATGTCATAGATGCTGTCATAGCCCTCAGGAATGAGGTTGGGGAACTTCTCAAACATAGACTTGGTAAAGAATACTACCCAAGTGGCCTGCTTGTCGGTCAGCGTAAGATCATTACAAGTGAAGTAAAGGTGACCGTCAAGGTCAAGTCCTTCGTTTGCTCTCTGATCCCAATGATCACCATCAAGATCGAGAATATCATCATAATCGCGAAGGTTGATGAGCATACTCTCCTGTGCAAGAGTTGCAGCGCCGGCAAGCTGATGAGAAATGAGGTCAAACTCGTCACTTCCCGCGAGAACGGAGTCTCTGACGAAGTTGGTCATATCTGCAAAATCCTTCTCAACATATGAAACCTTAACGTTGTGAAGCGAACCGAGAGCATTGTCTCTCCTAAGAACAGCCTCGTTAAGAGCGTCACCGGAAAGAGTCTCATCATAATGGAACTCATATGCCGCCCAGTGCTCACCGCCGAGAGATCCCTGTGTCAGGATCCTAAACTCATAACCCTGATAGTTGGTATACTCCTTGTTAGGATCAAGGCCGAGATCGTCGTCCTCGATTACCTTCTGCTGATCTTCGGTATTCATTGTCTTTTCTCCTCCGCAAGAGGCGAAAGCACAAAGAATCATACCGAGAACAAGCATAAATATTAGTGTTCTTTTCATAGCGTTCTCCTTT
>JAZQCR010000016.1:0-5158 GCA_045546375.1 Eubacteriales bacterium
CGCCTGCAACACCTCAACCCATAACCGAGACCATAGAGAAGAACTATATGCCCTACGCCATGAGCGTTATCATATCCAGAGCCCTGCCCGAGATAGACGGCTTCAAGCCCTCTCACCGTAAGCTCCTCTATACTATGTATAAGATGGGTCTGCTCACCGGCGGCAGGACAAAGAGCGCTAACGTAGTGGGACAGACCATGAAGCTCAATCCTCACGGCGATGCGGCGATCTATGAAACTATGGTGCGCCTCACCCGAGGTAACGAGACTCTGCTTCATCCCTTCGTTGACTCCAAGGGAAGCTTCGGTAAGCAGTATTCCTCCGAGATGGCTTACGCGGCATCCCGTTATACTGAGGTGAAGCTTGACTCCTTCTGCAAAGAGCTCTTCGACGGCATCGATAAGGACGCTGTCGATATGATGGATAACTACGATAATACCATGAAGGAGCCGACCCTCCTTCCCACCACCTTCCCGAACATCCTGCTGTCCCCAAACACAGGTATCGCGGTAGGTATGGCGAGCAAGATATGCTCCTTTAACCTCGCCGAGCTGTGTGACGGTACTATCGCGCTTTTGCAGAATTCCCGCCTTGACGTGGACGCTCTTATGGAGATCATAAAGGCTCCCGACTTCTCGGGCGGCGGTTATCTTATCTATAACCGTGAAGTGATGACTAAAGTCTTTTCCGAGGGCGTTGGAAGCGTGCGTCTGCGCGCCAAGTATTCTTACGACAAGAGCGCAAACTGCATTGATATTTTAGAGATACCTTATTCCACCTCTATCGAGTTGGTCATGAAGGGTATCACCGACCTTATAAAAGAAGGTAAGCTCAAGGAGGTCACCGACCTGCGCGACGAGATAGACAAGGACGGCTTTAAGCTGACCCTGGACGTGCGCCGCGGCACCGACCCCGATAAGCTGATGGCGAAGCTCTTTAAGCAGACTACCTTGGAGGACACCTTCGCCTGCAATTTTAACGTTATCTTAAACGGTGTTCCCAAGACTCTCGGTGTGCGTGACCTGCTCCTTGAGTGGATCAGCTTCCGTATGACCTGCGTTCGCCGCGAGCTTTCTTTTGATAAGCAGAAGAAGGAGGATAAGCTCCACCTGTTGATGGGTCTCGGACGCATACTCCTTGATATAGACAAGGCCATCAGGATAATCCGTCATACCGAGCTCGATAAGGACGTCGTCCCCAATCTGATGGACGGCTTCGGTATAGACGAGATCCAGGCTGAGTACGTTGCCGACATCAAGCTGCGTAATATCAATAAAGAGTACATTATGAACCGTGTACAGGAGATAGAGCAGCTTGAGAAGGACATCGCCGAGCTCGGTGACATCATCGGCAACGATAAGAAGATAAAGAAGTATATCGCCGATCAGCTTAAGGATATCAAGAAGAAGTACGGTAAGCCCCGTAAGACTCAGATAATCTACGACGACCACCTTTCCGAGGTCAGTGCCGAGCCTGAGGTAGAGAACTATAACTGCAAGGTGCTTCTCACCCACGACGGCTACTTTAAGAAGATCACTCCTCAGTCCCTGCGGGGTAACGACGAGCAGAAGTATAAGGACGAGGACTTCCTATGGTGCATCGAGGACGCAGAGAACGTGGACGAGCTGTTATTCTTCTCGGATAAGGCTCAGGTATATAAGGCGCGCGTTGCCGACTTTGAGCCTGTGAAGGCGTCCGCCCTCGGTGATTTCATCCCTGCAAAGTTAGGCTTTGACGAGGGAGAAAAGGCGATCTATATGAAGTGTATCCACGAGTATAAGGAAACGGATAACTTCATCTTTGCCTTTGAGAACGGTAAGTGTGTGCGCGTACCCGTTTTGGCATACCAGACTAAGTCTAACCGTAAGAAGCTGACGGGAGCCTACTCGGATGCGTCTCCCATTGCGGGCATCGCTTACGAGGATAAGCCCTGCGAGGTATTCATCGGCACCGATCAGAACCGCTGTATCGTAGTAAACAGCAGCCTTATTTCTCAGAAGACCACCCGTTCGAGTCAGGGTGTCACCGTTGTTAAAAACAAGAAGAACGAGAAGGTATCACTTCTCACCACCCGCATAGACAAGTTGTGCGGCGAGGACGGCTCCAAGGGCTTCAAGAAAACGAAGCTCCCCGCACCTGCCACCCCCTTTGGCAAGCGCATCGACCGCCTCTTGAAAACTATCGCCGACGAACCGAAAGGATAAGTAAATGAAGAAGAGTACTACCGTTATACTGGTGGCCGTGGCACTTCTCATGGGTATAGCTGTGGGATTTGGCGTTCACGGCGCCACGCAGGATGACTCCACCGTTCTTGTCTCACTTGATTATATTGAAAACGTGCTGAAGCCCTGGGTAAAGGAGCAGACGAACGGCTCCGACAGTGCCTTTGAGGTGGTGTACTTAACAAAGGGTCAGCGTCTCTATTCCGAGGGCTCTATGGAGCTTCTGGTGCGCTCCGGCGCGGCAAATGCCGTTGCTCCCACCGCAAATCAGGGACTTTCGGATATGACCGTGGGCGGGGAGATCCTGAACGGTAAGAAGGTGCCGATAAATCACCTTGTTTTAGTGCCCAGAGGAGACGGAAGAGGCATTATCATCACCTCCTCCGAGTCCTACGTAATGGTCAGAGGGCCCTACAGCGTTGAATAACCGAAACGTGAAGCTGGCCGTGAGGATAGTTTGCCTTATTCTGGCACTTATGATGGTGTTGGGAATAGTCCTGTCTATTCTGCCGTCCTCCTCCGAGGCTCACGGTGAGCTGTATGATGCCGATATGACCGTTGCCATAGGGCTTGCCTACGGCGCGAAGGCGCCCACTAAATACGCAGTGTCCTCTCCGGAGGGCTTTGAGCTTGGCTTTGACCTGAACGGAGCGTTTTACCCTGTAGCCGAGAGCGCTTCTTCCACCGTTACGGTGCTCAGCCGTGACGTTGTGTCCTACCGTGTGCAGATACCCGTTGATGAGAGCGCCGCTGACTTCGAGGTTCAGTACGCAGAGCTTTCCTCTATAGCAAAGGAGCTTTCTGTCCATAGCTTTAAGGCCTTTATGTCTAAAGGTCTGTGCGTGAGAATGGGCGCCTTCTCAAGCAAGGCGTCGGCACAGAAGCTGTGTGATACGCTAAGCAGTAAATACGGCGTTTATTCCTATGTTGTCGGGAGCTCCGCCACTGATATCAACGTTCTTGATGAATCGGGAAGGATGATCTTCGCTTTTGACTGCGGTACCGCTCTTGACTTTTCTCTTAGGCCAATACAGCCGGAGAAGGGTAAATATTACATAAGCGCACCTGACGGCTATTCCTATGAAGGTGCAATGCGCTTTAACAGATATAAAGACGCTATGACCGTTGCGAGCGTTCTGCCCATTGAGGACTACGTTGCGGGCGTTTTGCCTTACGAGATAAGCTCCTCCTGGAACACCGAGACCCAAAAGGCCTTTGCGGTGTGCGTGCGCTCCTATACCCTTACCAAGCTTAATAAGCATGACCGCACATACGGCTTTGATCTTTGTAATACTACCGACTGTCAGGTGTATCGCGGTGTCAGCCGTATTACCGACACGGTTCGTGAATGTGTTAACGCTACAAGGGGAATGGTGCTGACCTATGAGGGTAAGCCTATCGGGGCCTATTATTCCTCTTCTACGGGGGGCTGTACCGCAGGCGCGTACGACGTATGGGGCGGCACGTCCTTTCCTTATCTTTCTGCCGCTCCCACACCCTGGGAGAAGTACGACGAGCATTCCGGCGGCTCCTGGACGGTGGAGGTCAGCCCCACCGAGCTGTATCAAGCCCTTAAGAAAAAGGGTTACGCCCTCACAGGCGACGTTGCCGACATAAAGATCAACAGCCTGGCAAAGGATTCCACCTACGTAAGCTCTATCACTCTGACCGACGTCAACGGCAAGAGCATCACTATAGAAAAGTGCGACAAGATACGTATCGCCATGTCTGCATTTTTAAAGAGCGCTAACTTCGTGGTAGGCAAGGCGGGGCAGACCGTCACCGTCACAGACTACGTAACGGATGTGGACCTTGAGAGTAAAACTACCCTAAGCGGCCTTAAGGCACGCACAGTTTACGGGGATAAGATCGTTTCCGTGTCGAACGGAGTAAATACCACTTCCGGTAAAAAGAAGACCCTTAACGGTCTGACCGTTATCACCTCGAAGGGTACCGTACCTGTAAGTAAGGTGCAGGGAAGCGTCACCTGCCTTCCCGACCTTTCATCTATCGAGGTTAAGAAGGTGAGCCGTACCGTCAAGCTGAACGGCCTTTCGGGCAATTTCGTGTTCGTTGGACGAGGATACGGCCACGGCGTGGGAATGAGTCAGTACGGGGCAAAGGATCTGGGAGATATGGGATATTCTTATGACGTTATCCTTTCGTCCTATTTTCCGAAGACCGAGATAAAAAATATGACGGTTATTAATTAAAAAATACTTGAAAAATCGAGTTATATGTAGTATCATATTACCCATAAATCAAAAGACGGAGGTATACCGATGGAAAAGATATTAAGTCAGCTTGAGGAAAACGGCAGACTGACGAGTAATCAGCTCGCCGCCATGAATGGGATCAGTGAGGCGGAGGCGGCCGCCGCAGTAAAAGCGTATGAGGCGGACGGAGTCATCCTCGGTTATCCCGCGCTTATCGACTGGGATAAGACTGACAAGGAGTACGTGCAGGCTATTATCGAGCTTACCGTTATGCCTGCCCGTGATACGGGCTTTGACGGAGTGGCGGAGGCCATTGCCGCTTATCCCCAGGTAAAGAGTATTTATCTTATGAGCGGAACCTACGACCTTTCTCTTGTCGTTGAGGGGAAGACCATGCGCGAGATCGCTTTTTTCGTAGCACAGAAGCTGGCGTCCATCGACGGCGTTACCGGCACCGCTACCCACTTTATTATGAAGAAGTACAAGGATAAGGGCGTAATCTTCACTCCCGAGTCGGAGGATGAACGGGGGAACTGTAACTAAATGAACTACGACCGTATCTTATCCCGCAAGGTGGTGGATATGAAGCCGTCCGGCATACGAAAGTTTTTTGATATGCTATCTGACAGGAAGGACGTCATAGGCCTTACGGTGGGTCAGCCCGACTTCGTGACCCCCTGGCACATACGTGACGCGGCTATCACCAGCCTTGAAAAGGGA
>JAZQCR010000017.1:0-39833 GCA_045546375.1 Eubacteriales bacterium
CGTCAATGGAACGTATGGTATCGTACAGACTGTCCTTCTTTGCGTCGTCCTCGCTGATGACGTCATCCACGAAAACGACTATCTCATTGATAGCGTCCAGGCTATCCATATTTTTGTCGATATTAATGACCAAAGTGGCAAAGGTACCTATGACTACAAGACAAGACAGCAGCACCAGTATACTGGCGGCTGTCATAACCCCGTTCTTCCAAAGGCCCTTTACCGACTGCTTTATAAAATAGGTGGCACTATACCTGCGCATTGTTAAACATACCTCCTACCTTATCGTCTACGATCTTACCGTCGCGGATGGTTATTACCCTCTGCTTGAAGTAGTCCACCAGACCCTTCTCGTGGGTTACGACTATGACGGTCTTACCGTGCTTGTGTATCTTGATAAGCAGATTCATTATCTCGAGAGACATCTTCGGGTCGATATTACCCGTGGGCTCGTCTGCGATAATGATACGGGGATTATTTGCAAGGGCCCTGGCCAAAGCCACCCTCTGCTGTTCACCGCCCGAAAGCTCCTTGGGATAGCACTTTATCTTATCCGAAAGACCGACTATATTAAGAATAGTAGGAACCTTACGGCGAATGGACTTGGCGGGCTCGCCTATGACGCGCATAGCGAAAGCCACGTTCTCATAGACGGTCTTATTCGGGAAAAGGCGGAAATCCTGGAACACCATACCAAGCTGTCTGCGGTAATAGGGCAGTTTCTTGTCGGTCATGCGTACCAGGTCGTATTCGTCAACGAAGATATCGCCCTCGGTGGGCTTCTCTTCCCTCAAAAGAAGTTTCATTAGCGTGGTCTTACCCGCGCCGGACGCACCGACGACAAAGACGAATTCTCCGTCGCCTATACGCAGGTTCGCTCCGTCAAGAGCGACGGTACCGTTTGGGTAGACCTTCGTAACGTTCTTGAATTCAATCATCTTGGAACCTCTCAGAACTTAACGGGTTTACTTGATAAATACTTCTTTACCATAAGCGCTACCTTGAAGGTGATAGCGTGCTCAAATTCACGCAGGTCGAGACCTGTGAGTTTCTTAATTTTTTCAAGACGGTATACAAGGGTATTTCTGTGTACGAAGAGCTTACGGGAGGTCTCGGACACGTTGAGATTATTCTCAAAGAAGCACTGAATGGTGGTCAAGGTCTCGCGGTCAAGACTCTCGAAGCTGCCCTTACGGAACACCTCCTGTAAGAACATCTCACAAAGGGTGGTGGGAAGCTGATAGATCAGTCTGCCGATACCGAGGTTCTCGTAGTTTACGATGGTCTTCTCGTTATCAAAGACCTTACCTACCTCGATAGCGATCTGCGCTTCCTTATAGGAACGGGAAAGCTCCTTGATATTATCAACGGGAGTACCGATACCTACGCACACCTTGGTGTAAAATTCACCTGTCATGGTGTCATCTATCTGGCGCGCTATCTTCTCTATAGTCTTTGAGTCAGCGTTCTGCCTGTGCTCCTTGATAAGCACGATGTCCTGCTCGTTGATGCTGATGACGAAGTCCTTGTTCTTATCGGGGAACATATTGCGGATAAGGTCGTAGGGCAGGCCCTCGTTCTTGCCGTAAAACTTGATAAGATAAGCGACGCGGGACACGTCAGAATCAAAGTGAAGCTCCTTGCTCTTTATGTAGATATCGCTGGGAAGGATATTGTCAAGGATGACGTTCTTGATAAACGACGCCTTGTCGTACTTCTCGTCATATAAGCTCTTTATATTGGAAAGGGAGATGGAGATGAGCATAGACTCGCCCTCTGCCTCTTTATCCTCACCCTCAACGAATACGGTATATTCGGACTTTGCGCCGTTTCCCACCGCTCTGTAGGTGTAACCGCCGCTTACCAGCAGCTCGGGAGAATAAGACAACTCCTCCTTAACACCGTGACGGGTCTCTCCTATCATACCGAGCTCGGAGCAGGATACCACTACTCCGTTCTCATCAATAACTCCAATGACACGGTTGGTGGCATCCTTCATCTGATGGATAACACCCTGAAACAACTTTGACATATAACGCGACTCCTTTCAAAAACCGCAAAATTCCTTTATTTTTCAAACTCATATGACAACGCGCTCAAAAAGTACAGCGACGCCGTCTCGGTACGCAGTATCCTGCGTCCCAGGCTCACCGCCGCAAAGCCTGCGGCGACGATCTTTTCCGCCTCGGATGGCGAGAAGCCTCCCTCGGGACCTATCATAAAATACACGGGGTCGTCATCCGTGCTCACCCCGGCAAATGCCTCCGTCAGAGCCTGTCCCCCGCATTCATAGCAAAAATATTTATGTCCGCCGCAGCACTCTGCCAGCATCTCCTCAAAGGTTTTAGGAGGCTCCACCGTAGGGACGATCCCCCTGCCGCACTGCTTCGCCGCCTCCTCGGCTATGCGTTGCCAGCGCGCAGTCTTCTTTTCCCTTTGCTCAGGCTTCACCTTCGCAACGCAGTTTGCGCTATCGAAGGGAACGATGCGACTGACGCCGAGCTCTACCGCCTTCTGCACGATGAGGTCCATCTTGTCCCCCTTAGGTATCGCCTGACAGAGCACCGCCTCGTATGGGGGCTCGGTATCGGCGGAAAGTTCCTCGTCAACAGAAAGAGCCACCTGTACACCGTCCATAGCGGTAACCGTGCATTTGTAGAGTGTTCCCGTGCCGTCGCACACGTCCACCTTATCCCCAACCCTGCCTCGCAGGCTATAGGACAGGTGGTGAGCGTTCTCACCCGTAAGGAGTATACCGCCCCCGTCAACCGCGTCGCGTTCAACAAAAAATCTGGGCATAGTTTCTCCTTTTATACAAATTTACTATTTTAATATACCATATTTTATACAAAATGTCAACTCGTATAGTAAAAATATACAAAATCGAATGCCTTTTTTACACGGATTAGCAAAAATCGGCCTTATGACCCCCAACAGTACGTTTTTTTGAAAAATCATCTTGTTAATTGCAGGTCTTGATGATAAAATAATATCACACTAAGAATAAGAGGTGTAAAAATGAATATCGCTATATTTAACGAATACTTACACGAAAGAGAGTCCGAATACGTTCGCTCTATCTACCCCGACGGCATCCACGGCCTTTTGGCGAAGGTGCTTGCAGAGGGAAACAACGTCCGTTGCTTTACCCTGGACAATGTGAATGAGCTCACCGACGAGGCGCTCAGCGAGACCGACGTTCTCCTCTGGTGGGGACACGTTGGACACCACAGAGTGCCGGACGAGGTAGCCGCAAGGGTGAGGGACGCCGTTCTTTCCGGCATGGGCTTCATCCCCCTGCACTCCGCTCACCATTCAAAGCCCTTTAAGCTCTTGATGGGCACGCCCTGCAACCTTGGTTGGAGAGAGCGCGGCGACTGGGAGAGGCTGTGGATATGCAATCCTGGTCATCCCATAGCAAAGGGGCTCGGACGCTTTATCGAGCTTTCTCACGAAGAGGTCTACGTTGAGCCCTTTATGATACCCGAGCCTGACGTTCTCGTATTCGTGGGAGCATACGAGGGTGGCGAGGCCTTCCGCTCCGGATGTTGCTACCGCCGCGGCTACGGTAAGATCTTCTACTTCCAGCCCGGTCACGAGAGCTATCCTACCTTCCACAATCCCGACGTACAAACTGTTATCAAGAACGCTGTAGAATGGGCGTATCCCGACTATCGCGGAAAACTCGAATGCCCACAGGTGCCTTATGTTGAAGTTCCCTCTCCCGATAGAGAATAAAGAAAAAAGGCAGTCGTTTGACTGCCTTTTTTGCTTTAAAAGCCGATATGCTTAAGCCATCTTTGACAAAGAAGCGCCCACTGTGCAGTATGAGGAAAGGTCTCGTCTGCAAGACCTATGCCGTGTCGGCCTTCGGGGAAAAGATGCATCTCATATGGAATATTCTTCTCCTTCAGCGCTATTCCCATAAGAAGCGCATTCTCTACGGGAACGGACGCATCCTCTACGGTATGCCAGATAAACATAGGCGGGCAGTCGTCGGGGATGTTCTTCTCCCCCGAGAGCTTCTCTATAAGCTCGGGGGCGTCGTGGGTAAGATTAGTACGGGTGCCCTTATGGGTGAAATCGCCGAAGGTGGATACCGCATAGCAGAGGATAGCCGCATCCGGGCGTGAAGAAACAGCGTCTATCTCATCACCGTCATCTATGCCACAGTCATAGTGCTCTGCGCCCATTATAGCCAAGTGACCGCCTGCGCTACTGCCGCAAACAGCGATCTTGTCAGGCTTTACGCCCCATTCTTCCGCGTGATAGCGCACCAGTTTAACTGCACGGTTGATATCGTAGAGTTGTGCAGGATAGCGGTACGGTGCCAGACGATAATCCAGTACCGCTGCGTGGATGCCTGCAGCGTTGAACATCTCAGCGTAAGGCTCTGCCTCGTGGGGGGCTCTGTGTCCGTAGCCGCCGCCGGCACAAACGATAACGCAACCGGCAGGCTCGCCCACATTTGCGGGCATAAACTTCAGCTCCGTCTCGGGCTGTCCGTACTCTTCATTATATAAGGGTGTTCCCTTTTCCCATAATTTCATTTTTATCATCTTAAAAACCAATGTGCCTTAACCAGTTTACACACAACTCTGCCCACTTGGTGGGATACGGATAAACGTCGTAAAAAAGCGCTACTCCGTGGGGCCCCTCAGGAAAAATATGCATCTCAAAGGGAATGTTCTTTTCCTTTAATTTCATCCCCATGATAAGTGCATTCTGTACGGGCACGGCACCGTCCTCGGCAGTATGCCAGATAAACATGGGAGGCGCATCATCAGGGAGGTTCTTCTCGCCCGTCAGAGCCTCGCACAGCTCAGGGTCTCCGCCTGTCAGATTATCACGTGTACCCGCGTGAGTATACTCACCAAGGGTGGATACCGCATAACAGAGAATGGCCGCATCGGGTCTGGAAGAAACAGCGTCTATCTCATCCCCCTCTATACCGTTGTCATACTGCTCTGCCGCCATCAGCGCCAGGTGGCCCCCTGCACTGCTGCCGCAAACAGCAATGCTGTCTGCTTTCACACGCCATTCGTCGGCATAATACCTAACGGTACGGATAGCACGTTGTACATCAAGGAGCTGACAAGGGTGCTTATAGGGTGCGCAACGGTAGCGAAGCACTACTGCGTGGTAGCCGGCTTCATTAAACATCTTGGCAAACGGCTCTGCCTCATGCCCCGCAAGGCCGGCATAACCGCCGCCGGGACACACTACGATACAGCCGAGAGGCTTGTCTGTATCCAGCAGGTAAAGCTGCAGTTCGGGCTGAGGCTGTCCGTACTCTTCATTAAATAAAGGTGATCCATTCTCCCAAAGCTTCATATTTTTTCTCCTTTATGTAAGTTAAAAGTCTAAATGCTTAAGCCAGTTGACGCACAGACCGCCCCACTGCGCAGTATGAGGTGCGCGCTCGGTGGCAAGACCCATACCGTGACCGCCCTCCGGGAAAACATGCATCTCGTAGGGGATATTCTTCTCTTTAAGCGCCATACCCATTAAAAGGGCATTCTGCACAGGCACCGCTCCGTCACCGAAGGTATGCCAAAGGAACATGGGTGGGCAGTCGTCGGGCACGTTCTTCTCTCCCGTAAGTTTAGCAATGAGCTCGGGATCGTCACGGCTGATATTATAGCAGGTCTCCCGATCGGTATATTCACCGAGAGTGGCAACACCGTAGCAGACTATAGCCGCGTCGGGACGGCAGGACACCTTATCTATCTCGTCACCGTCTGCCTTGCCGTAATCATAGTGCTCTGCGCCCATGAGCGCCAGGTGACCGCCTGCGCTGCTGCCGCAGACAGCGATCTTGTCGGGCTTTACTCCCAGTTCCTTCGCATGATAGCGAACGTATCTCACCGCACGGTTGATATCGTATAGCTGTGCGGGGTACGTATAGGGCGCTACACGGTAGTCAAGTACCGCCGCGTGAATGCCCGCCTTATTAAGCAACTCGGCGTATGGGTACGCCTCGTGATCTGCGCGGATCCTATACGATCCTCCCGCACAGATAATTACACAGCCTGCGGCCTCATCTGTATCGGCGGATAAAAAATGCAGTTCCGTTTCCGCCTGCCCATATTCTTCATTATATAAGGGAGTTCCCTTTTTCCACAGTTTCATAGTATCATCTCCTCCTGCTAATTGTATCATACATCATACCGAATTTCAATGAAAATATTGACAATTGAAGGCTTGATGTGTATAATTATTTCATCCAATAAATCATCTCATAAAGGAGAAAAAACATGAAAAGATTAGTAGCACTTTTACTTACCCTCGTGCTCGTTATGTCCCTTTTCGCAGCCTGCGACAGCGGCAAAAAGAAGGACAAGGACGACGATGATGACGAGACCACCGAGGCTTCCGGCGTAGTGTCCAGCGATCCTACCGACGACGTTGTTAAGCCTATCGTTGATCCTACCGATGACAACTCCGGTAACGCCGTTCCCAAGCCTTATCCCGGAGCCGATGCTTCCAATGAAGGCTTAGACGGCACATGGGTAGCAAACATCGCTCTATCCGAGCTCACCGGTGACACCTCCATGCCCGACGGCGAGGTAGAATTCAAGCTTGTTATCAACGGCGACGACGCTGAGATGTCTGCTGACGAGGATGCCCTCAAGGCAGCTCTCTCTGCAATGATCGAGGCAACCTGTGAGGCCAGCGGCATGACCGCAGATGACTTCTTTGCTGCTATGGATATGACCGAGGACGAATTCATGGATCAGTACATTCAGGAATTCAGTCAGTCCGGCAGTGTATCCGACTTCAACATTACCGAAATCGACGATGACACCATCAACGTAGACGGCATCGAATTCACAAGAGGCTAATTATTTACGAAAAGCTCCGATTATTCGGGGCTTTTTTGTTGACAAAATCATCCTCAAGTGATATAATTCTTTTATACCACCATAAGGAGAATAAATATGAAGAAGTTTTTAGTTCTTTTACTTACGTTTAGTCTCGTTCTGACCGTATTTGCTTCCTGTAAAAAAGAGGCGGACGGCACCGAGGCGGCAAAGACCACACAGTCAGCAAAGGAAACTGAAGCTCCTGCGGCTCCCTCCGAGGGCGATGCTACAGAGCCCGCGGCTACCGAGCCCGAGATCGTAAAGAAGGACATCAATGCAGATCTTGACGGTACTTGGAAGGCGACTATCGACCTCGGTAAGATCACTTCCCCCGCTTTAGAGGGTACCGTGGATATATACATCGACTTCCAGGGCGAGACCTTCACCCGCAGAGTCGAGGACAACCTGGACGAGAAGATCGCAGCTGCCACCGTTGAGTTCATCAAGAAGACTGCCGAGTCCATGGGCACCACTCCCGAGGCATACCTTCAGGCTGAGGGCATGACCGAGGCTGAGCTCAAGGAAAGCGTACTCTCTGAGCTCTCCGGCGCGTTTGAGGCGCAGTCCGGCGAATGGTACTACGACGGTACCAATATCCATCTTGGTTCCGTTGCGCTTCCTATCGTAGTCAAGGACGCTACCGAGCTTCGAATCAACGCATACGGCGATACTTCCGCAGTTCCCTTCATTAAGCAGTAACCACAGGAGAAAACGCTATGAGAAGATTAACTATATTATTACTCGCTTTAGTTACGGTCACAGCACTTTTCGTTGCCTGTGACACCACGGTAGAGGAGTCCGTTCCCGGCGGACAGAATGCTGACATCGACGCCGGTGTGAATAATAACACCGAAAACGACTACGATTTCGTCGGCACCTGGGTCTCCGCATACGACATTGATATGCACGAGCTTACCGGTGACATCGTTCTCCAGTCCGGTTCTCTTTTCCCCGAAGAGGAAAGCACCGAGGGTAGCGGCAGTACCGAAGAACCCTCCGAGCCCGAGGAAGCTCCCTCTGAGGAGACCACTACCGAGCCCGCTCCCACCGAGCCCAAGATCGACATCTCTGAGTTTACTGATAAGATCGACGGCTATATGAACGGCGGAAAGCTGACTGTTGATTTCACCTTTATGGGTACTTCCAACGAGATCAGCATCCCTCCTTCTGCTCCCGACATCTCCTACACCCTTAACATCGATGCTGACAGCAACTACACTCTGTCCGTCGACAAGGTAAGATACGATAATATGGTTACCGCTTACGCCGGTGTAATGGTCGAGAATGCAAAGATCCTCGCCGCTGCCGAGGGCAAGACCTACGAGCAGATCCTTAAGGCCGCTAAGTTCGCAAGTCACGATGCTTTCGTTGCATCCATAAAGGACGTGCTTACCGATGGCCTTACCGTAAGCAATGACGGCAAGAACTACACCTCCACCGGCAAATGGGTATTTGACGGTACGTACGTTACCTTCGACAATCAGAAGTTCATCTTCTACGCAGGCAACGCAAACGAGTTCGAGCTCCAGTGCGACGAGCAGTATCTATACTTCGAAAAAGCATAATTAGTTAACGTAAAAAGGTCCCTCGCTGATGCGAAGGACCTTTTTATATTGCATATCCGCCGTCTACCGAAAGGCATTGCCCCGTGACGAAGGCAGCCTCCGAAAGATACAGTATAGCCTCTGCTACCTCCTGGGGCTTCCCTATACGGCAAAGGGGAGTTTCCTCTGCCAGTGCTGTCAAATCTTCTTTTGAAAGGTGTGCGTTCATGTCGGTATCGATCACTCCCGGCAGGATGCAGTTGACCCGCACGCCCGAAGGGCCCACCTCTTTGGCAAGAGCCTTGGTAAAGCCGATAAGAGCCGCCTTGGACGTGGAATACGCAACCTCACAACTGGCGCCCACCGCACCCCACATAGAGGATACGTTCACGATAGCACCCGACTGTTTGCGTATCATATGCGGCAGTACCGCACGGGATAGAAAGAAGGGAGCATCGGTATTCACAGCCATTAAATAACGGTATTCCTCTTCGCTGATATCAGAGATGAGCCCAACGTGGGACACACCTGCGTTGTTGATCAGGATATCGACCTCGCCCACCTTGACTACTGCAGCTTCAACATTTTCCGTAACGGCAAGGTCGCAGAATATGGGCGTAGCACCTGTCTCTTTAGCTAAAGAGACAGCCGCAGCCTCACTCTTATTATAGGTGAAGAAGACCTTATATCCCTTCTCTGCAAAAAGCTTTACGCAGGCGGCGCCGATACCTCGACTGCCACCGGTTATAAGTACGTTTTTCATCTCTTTATACCGTAAAAGTCACAAGCGTTATTGTAGGTAGTCTCTGCTACCTCTTCGGGAGTTATGCCCTTTATCTCGGCGATAGTGCCGATGGTATGGGTAAGGAGTCCCGAATGGTTCAGTTTCCCCCTATATGGATGGGGCGCGAGGTAGGGACAGTCGGTCTCCACCATCATCTTATCAAGAGGAATACGCTCCACCACCTCTACCAGCTTTCTGGCATTCTTGAAGGTGACTACCCCCGATACGGATATTATCCATCCGCGACGAATAAGCTCCTCTGCCATCTCGGCACTACCCGAATAGCTGTGGAAAACACCGCGAACCTTCGGGTATTTTCTCACCACGTCCATACACACTCCGTGTGCCTCGCGGTCGTGGATAAGCACGGGGAGGTTCAGCCTTTCCGCTAACTCCATCTGTGCCTCAAACCACTTTAACTGCACCTCGGGCTCGGGCTCGTTCCAGTAAAAATCCATTCCTATCTCTCCGATAGCAACCACCTTCGGGTCGTCGGCAAGGCGGGTGAGGACAGCTAAATCTTCTTCAAGTGTGCCCCACTTCCCTGCGTCGTTTGGATGGATGCCCACAGAAGCGTACACCTGCTCATACTTATGAGCAAGGGCAACGCTATTCTCGGAGGTAGGGATATTAGCGCCTATATTAACTATCTTCTCGACTCCGCAGGAGAAAACGTAAGGGAGGACGCTTTCCCGTCCTCCCTCAAATTCTTCTTCAAAGCGGGAGTCGTCATAATGTGCGTGTGAATCAAAAATGCGCATTAATGAACTCTCTCTCCGTTAGGTGTTTCGCTATCAAGGAAGATAACTCTTACCTGCTCTTCGCCGGAAGCGAGAAGCATACCGCAGCTCTCCACTCCGCACAGCTTTGCGGGAGCAAGGTTCGCAACGATGACTACCTTCTTGCCGATAAGCTCCTCGGGGGTATAGAACTTGGCGATGCCCGAGACGATCTGTCTCTTCTCATAGCCCAGGTCTACCTGAAGCTTCAAGAGCTTCTTTGCTTTGGGAACAGGCTCGCAGGCTATTATCTGCGCGGTGCGAAGCTCTACGTTCATAAAGTCGTCGATGCCTATCTGCGCGCAACCCTCGGGCTTCTCGGGAGCGGCAGCAGCCTTCTGTGCTTCAGCCTTTGCGGCAAAGTCGGCAAGCACCTTCTCCTCATCAAGACGGGCAAAGAGCACCTGTGCCTCACCAATGGTAGCACCTGCCTCAAGAGCACCGAAGGATGCAACCGATGCAAGATCGGTCTTATCCGTATTAAGGATAGCGAAGATCTTATCCGCGGTCTCCGGCAGGAAGGGTCTTAACATAACCGCGCCGATACGGATGCTCTCCATAAGGTTATAGAGAACGGTACCGAGGCGCGCCTTCTGTGCCTCGTCCTTGGCAAGTACCCAAGGTGTCGTTTCGTCGATATACTTATTGGCACGGCGGAAGAGCTCGAATACTGTATCAAGAGCGTCTGCCACGCGATAGCCGTCAAGAAGCTCTGCTACCTTGCCTACCGTGGCAAGGGCGGTCGCCTTTAAGTCCTCGTCAAAGTCGCCCGATACGTCGCCCGACTGGATAACGCCGTCGAAATACTTCTTGTTCATGGCGGCGGTACGGTTTACCAGGTTGCCAAGATTGTTGGCGAGGTCGGTATTAAAGCGTGCAATGACGTTCTCGTAAGTGATAGCGCCGTCAGCGGAATAAGGCATCTCGGAGAGCACGTAGTGACGGACTCCGTCAACGCCCACTACCTCTGCCAGCTCGTCGGCATAGATAACGTTACCTTTACTCTTACTCATCTTATCGGCGCCGAAGTTAAGCCAGCCGTGTCCAAACACCTTCTTAGGAAGGGGAAGGTCAAGGGCCATAAGCAGGATAGGCCAATAGATGGTGTGGAATCGCATAATGTCCTTACCGATGATATGCACGTCGGCAGGCCAGTACTTGTTATATCTCTCTCCCTGCTCGTCTATATCGTAGCCAAGGGCGGTGATATAGTTGGAAAGAGCGTCTATCCACACGTAGATAACGTGTTTCTCGTCAAAGGACACGGGCACGCCCCACTTAAAGGAGCTGCGGGAAACGCACAGATCCTGAAGTCCGGGCTTAAGGAAATTATTTATCATCTCCTTCTTTCTCGCCTCGGGCTCGATAAAGCCGGGGTTAGCCTCGATATGCGCCATAAGGGCATCGGCATACTTGCTCATCTTGAAGAAGTACGCCTCCTCCTTGGTGCGCTCAAGGGGTCTGCCGCAGTCGGGGCATACGCCGCCTACCGCCTGAGTCTCGGTAAAGAAGGACTCGCAGGGCACGCAGTACCAGCCCTCATACTCGTTCTTATAGATATCGCCCTTATCATAGAGCTTCTTAAAGATATTCTGTACTGCCTTCTCGTGATTCTCGTCGGTGGTACGTACGAAGTAGTCGTAGCTGGTATTCATCTGATCCCAGATACCCTTGATAACACCTGCGATGTTGTCAACGTACTCCTTCGGGGAGATACCTGCTTCGTTTGCCAGGTCCTCGATCTTCTGACCGTGCTCGTCGGTACCCGTGCAAAGGTATACGTCATAGCCGTGTAAGCGCTTATGGCGCGCGATAACGTCGGCTAAAATGATCTCATAGGTATTGCCGATATGAGGCTTTCTCGATGCGTAGGCAATAGCCGTAGTTAAATAAAACTTCTTGTTGTCCATTTTGCTCACCTCGAATGGGAGGAATTTTTATTTTATTCTTAGTTTAAACTGTAGCCGTTGGTATATACGTTAACGAGCTCCATCTTATCGGGGTCAAGGTCTGCTACTACCAAGAGGTCAGCGCGCTTGCCTACGGCGATAGAACCGCACTTATCGTCGATGCCTACCATCTGTGCAGGATAGAGAGAACCGCAGTTGATAGCGTTCTCGACAGCACAACCGGTGAACTTAGCGTAGTTCTTCATACCGTCGAAGAGGTTAAGGGTGCTTCCTGCGATAGCTCCGTCGGAGGTGTACGCCTTACCGTCCTTAACGGTTACGGGCATACCTGCGATAGAGTAGTCGTCGCCGTCGGGGCAACCGGTGGCCGCCATAGAGTCGGAGATAAGAACCAGCTTGCCATCGGGTTTTTCACGGTGCAGCAGGTCTACCATATCGCCGCAAACATGGAATCCGTCTACGATGACCTCGCTCCACGCATCGTCAAGGATGAGGGAAGCAAGCATAGTACCGGGGGTACGGTGATGGATGGGGGACATAGCGTTAAAGGTATGAGTAAAGGAGGTAACACCCCACTCGAGAGCCTTTCTCGCGTCGTCTACGTTAGCCTCGGTGTGACCGAGACCTACGGTAGCGCCCATGCTGACAGCCTTCTTGGTGAACTCCTCACCGCCGGGCAGCTCTACTGCTGCGGAAAGGTGTACGGGCAGGGGCTTTGCTAAGTTGAGGAAGCCCTCCAGCTCGTTTGCATCAAGAGGAGCAAGGAGCTCTGCGTTATGAGCACCGCGCTTACCGGGATTTAAGTATCTGCCCTCGAAGTGGATACCTCCGATAGCGGCACCGAAGGAGTCCATAGGATTATTATAGGTCTCCTTACAGTTCTCGATATAAGCCTCGATCTGAGGGATGGGAGCGGATGCGATAGTAGCCATAACGGTGGTGGTTCCTGCCTTCGCATATGCACGCTGCATCTCGTGGAACTCCGCAACAGAAGCAGAGTCGAAGTCGTAGCCGGCTCTGCCGTGGCTGTGTACGTCTACCATACCGGGGATAATATACTTACCACCCATATCAACGGCGTCAGCGTCGTCAATATCATCGCAGATCTTAACGATGATGCCGTCCTCGGCAACCAGCGCGCCGTCCTTAAAGGACTTGGACTCGCTGTCAAAAATCTTTGCATTCTTTAACTTAAGTGTTCTCATGATACATTCCTTCTCTTTCAATTGATATATCAGATCCGCCATAGCTCTCAGGCTATCGCGGCAAAGTACAGTGTCAAAACCGCTTAATCACAGGAATAATTATTTTTTAATTTTCGCAGTATCTCGGTAAAATACTCCGGAAGCTCACTCTCAAAGGTAAGATGCCTTCCGTCGGGATGGTCAAAGCCAACTAATTTTGCGTGTAAACACTGACCCGAGAGCAGCTCTCTGTTCTCCGCCTCAAAACGGTTCTTGCCATTACCATAGACGCTGTCTCCTAAAACGGGCTTGCCGAGGGATGCCATATGCACCCTTATCTGATGGGTCCTTCCCGTCTCCAGGCGAACACGCAGATGTGTAAAGCCGTCAAACCGCTCTACAACCGTATAGTGAGTGCGGGCGGGCTTGCCCGTGCTGACTATAGCCATCCGCTTTCTGTCTATGGGATGCCGTGCGATAGGAGCATCTATCACTCCCTCATCATCCTTCATGTTGCCGATGACGATAGTTTCGTACACCCGCTCAAAAGAGTGCTCCTTTATCTGCTCTGCAAGACACAGATGCGCATTATCGTTCTTTGCCACCATCAAAAGGCCGCTGGTATCCTTATCTATACGGTGGACTATCCCCGGTCTGGTAACGCCGTTGATACCGGAAAGACTGTCGCCGCAGTGGTGAAGCAGAGCGTTGACAAGTGTGCCCGAGGAATTGCCCGGTGCGGGATGCACCACCATTCCTTTAGGCTTATTGACCACCAAAAGGTCATCGTCCTCGTAAATAACGTCGAGGGGGATGTCCTCGGGGCGGTTCTGAGGAGGTGTGGGATCGGGCATTTGGTACTCGATCACGTCCCCTACCCTCACTTTATAGTTCTTCGATTTTTCCTTACCGTTAACGGTAACGCCGCCATAGGTGATGATACGCTGGATATGGGTGCGTGAAAGACCCGCCTCCTCCTGCAAAAGCCGATCGAGGCGAATTCCTTTTAGCCCTTCATCCACCAGTATCTTATTCATCTGTCTCCTTGGAGCTCTGAATCGATAATTTCTGCTTCTTTTCCCTCTCGGTGCGTACCGTGTCCATAATAAGATATATAGCCAGCATAAATACGCCTACGCATACACAGGCGTCTGCCACGTTGAATACCCAGACCCAAAAGTCAAAGGCACAAAAATCAATAAAATCAACAACGTAGCCAAGGCTGACGCGGTCGATCATATTGCCGACTCCGCCGCCCATCACAAGTCCGCAGGAGATCTTGAGCCAAAGGCTCGCGCTCTCGCGGTAATAATAGAGAAAAGCGGCTATGGCGATAAGCAACACCACGGTAAACACCATAAAGACCCATCGGTGCCCCGAGAGCATACCGAATGCCATGCCTCTGTTCTCAACATATGTAAAATCGAGGATACCCTCAATAAGTGTGACGGAGCCTACGGGCTTTATATGCTCCACTACCGCCCACTTACTGAGTATATCCGCTATTATCGCAATAAACGCCACTATAAAGGCAATTATCATTGCTTATTCTCCGACTGCCTCGGCACAACGGAAGCAGAGGAAGCCGTCCTCTATCTGCTTACCCTCCGTAGCGTACATCCAGCAACGATCGCACTTACAGCCCTCGGCTACGTGGACCTTAACGGCGATGCCGCTGTCGGTCTCGGTGAACGCGCCATCGGGCATAGCGTCAGAGAGAGCCACCTGAGATGTGATGAAGATAGTGGCAAGCTCGTCGCCGAAACTCTCAAGCAGAGCCTTCTTGTCAGCATCCTCGGTGTAGATAGTAACCTTCGCATCAAGGCTCTTACCGATAAGCTTTTCCGCACGTGCGATCTCCAGTGCCTTCATAACGTCGTCGCGGATAGCGAAGAGAGCCTCGTACCTTGCCTCAAGCTCGGGGAAAGAGTACGCCTCGTTCACCTTAGGCATATCGTTAAGATATACGCTGATAGCGCTATCTTCTGCCTTGTGAGGCATACTTGCCCAGATCTCGTCGGAGGTATATGCCAGTATAGGCGCAACAAGACGTGTAAGAGCGTCAAGGATGATATACATAGCAGTCTGTGCGCTGCGGCGGGCCTTACTGTCCGCGCGCTCGGTATACAGACGGTCCTTGGTGATGTCGATATACAGCTTGGAAAGCTCAAGGACACAGAAATCGCTGATGGTGTGATATACAATGTGGAAGGCGTAGCGGTCGTATGCCTCAATGCAGGCCTTTACAAGGGCGTTAAGACGGGCAAGCGCCCACTTATCTATGTCGTAAAGTTCAGAGACATCCAGCAGATCCTTGTTGGGATCGAAGCCGTCGCCTAAGTTAGCCATAAGGATACGGGCGGAGTTTCTGATCTTTCTGTATACCTCGGAGAGCTGCTTGAAGATATCGTCGGAAACACGCACGTCAACGGTGTAGTCGCTGGAGGCGACCCACAGACGGCAAAGGTCTGCGCCGTACTGCTTAACTGCGTCGGAGGCGAGAATACCGTTACCCAGGGACTTGTGCATTGCCTTACCCTGACCGTCAACTACCCAACCGTGGGTAAGAACAGCCTTATAGGGTGCGCCCTCACCCTTTGCGCCAACGGCGGTGAGAAGGGAGGACTGGAACCATCCGCGGTACTGGTCAGCACCCTCAAGGTAGAGGTCAGCAGGCCAGGAAACGTTCTCGTCGCCTTCTAAAACTACGAAATGGCTGGAGCCGGAATCAAACCAACCGTCAAGGGTGTCGGTCTCCTTCTCGAAGGTCTTGCCTCCGCAGTGAGGACAAGCGTAGCCCTCGGGGATAAGCTCGGTGACGTCCTTCTCGTACCAGGCATTGGAACCGAGCTCTCCGAAGATCTTGGATACCTTCTCTATAGTAGCATCGTCGCAGACGGGCTTGCCGCAGTCTGCGCAGTAGAATACGGGGATAGGCAGACCCCAGTGACGCTGACGGGAGATACACCAGTCGGCTCTCTCACCGATCATCTTCACCATACGCTCGCCGCCCCACGCGGGCATCCACTCTACGTTTTCGGTAGCCTTTACTGCGTCCGCACGGAATGCGTCAACAGAGCAGAACCACTGGGGAGTAGCACGGAAGATGATGGGGTTCTTACAGCGCCAGCAGTGAGGATACTCGTGGGAGATATCCTCGCTTGCAAAGAGAGCACCGCTTTCCTTCATATCAGCGAGTATTGCTTCGTTTGACTCGGCGTAGTACATACCTGCGAACTTTCCTGCCGCCTCGGTCTGATAACCGCGGTCATCAACGGGAACAATTATGTCCATCTTATAACGCATGCAGGTCATATAGTCATCCGCACCGAAGCCGGGGGCTGTGTGTACGCATCCTGTACCCGACTCCATGGTAACGTACTCTGCAAGGAGCACTACGCTGTCGCGGTCAAGGAAGGGATGGCGGGTCTTCATAAGCTCAAGCTCCTCGCCCTTAAAGCGGGAGACGATCTCATACTCGGTGATGCCGCCGGCCTCCATAGTCTTCTCGCAGAGAGCGCCTGCAACAACGTACTTCTCACCGTTTGCAGCCTTTACGAGCACGTACTCCTCGCGAGGATGAACCGCGATGGCAAGGTTACCGGGGAGAGTCCAAGTAGTGGTGGTCCAGATGATGAAATAAGCATTGTCTGCATCAGCACCGAAGAGACCCTTATCGTCGCTTACCTTGAACTTAACGTAGATAGAGGTACAGGGATCCTCCTTGTACTCGATCTCCGCCTCGGCAAGGGCGGTCTCGTCCTTAGGACACCAGTAAACGGGCTTAAGGCCCTTATAGACATAGCCCTTCTTATACATTTCGCCGAAGACCTTTACCTCGCGTGCCTCAAACTCGGGGGACATGGTGAGGTAGGGCTTCTCCCAGTCGCCGATACAGCCGAGACGCTTGAACTGCGCCATCTGCTTATCAACGAAATCCATGGCGAAATCGTAGCACTGGGAACGGAACTCGGGAATGGACATCTTCTTTCTGTCCAGCTTATTCTTCTTAATGATGGCACTCTCGATAGGCATACCGTGGTTGTCCCAACCGGGTGTGAAGGGTACGCGGTAGCCGCTCATGGACTTATACTTGTTGATAAAGTCCTTAAGTATCTTATTCATAGTGGTACCCATATGGATATCACCGTTGGAGAAGGGAGGGCCGTCGTGCAGAACGAATGAGGGCTTGCCCGCATTACGCTCCAACATCAGCTTATAAAGATCCTTCTTCTCTGTTTCCGCCTGCATAGCGGGCTCACGCTGAGCCAGATTTGCACGCATGGGGAAATCTGTTTTGGGAAGGTTAAGTGTGCTTGTATAGTCCTTAGCCATTTTTATTTTACTCCTCGTCGGTTTCTTCTTCGTTATTAGTCTGGGTTGAGACCTGCTCGCGTACGTTCTGCAGTATGTCGCGTACCGCATCGTCAGCCGATGCCAGCTCCTCTTCCATTTCAGGCAGGTCGGTCATGGTCCTGTCCGCGTTCGTGATAGCCACGCGAAGGGCTACCTCGTATTTATTACGGATAGCGCGCAGGGAGTTGAGTATCTCACACTCCTTTACGATATCCGCTTTTATTTCTTCAAGCTTCGCGTCGCAGGATTCCTTGACGCTCTTGACGATGACCTCTGCCTTTGCGTTGGCATCGTCGATGATCTTGGCAGAGACCTTC
This sequence comes from Eubacteriales bacterium, assembly GCA_045546375.1. Classification (GTDB taxonomy): domain Bacteria; phylum Bacillota; class Clostridia; order Oscillospirales; family CAG-272; genus CAKSEI01. The sequence continues at coordinate 17,741 of JAZQCR010000017.1, forward strand.
TGCGCGCTGAGAAGCGCGGTCCTTATAGCCTCCGAATCCTTTGAGTAGGACTCGAGCTCTCCTTCCAGCTTGGAGATACGTCTGCTCAACTCGTCGTTTGCCTTGTAAAGCTCGGTATACTCCGATAGGATGAAATCAAAGTGCTCGTCTACTTCCTGTGTATTATAACCGCGCATAACGCGGGTAAAAGCCTTGTTTTTAAGTTCATGCGGTGATATCATAGTTTAACCTCCTACATAAAGGTGCCGATAAGGGATATCAGCAAAAAAGTGAAAAAGAACGCCAGATCGATAGGCATCGACCGCGCAAAGGAGAAGCGGTCAAGAAGCATTCGCATAGGGATAACGAAGGGCTCGGTGAAGGTATACATCACCTCATATGCCGTGGAGATAAAGTCTCCGCTGCCGTCCTGAAACCACGAAAGCACCGCCCGAAGTAAGAATGCAAGCTCGATCACACCTATTAATACGTGAAAAAGCCCCTGTATTACCGCCAAAAAATCTTCCCCCTTAAACCACACATACCTCTCCCACAAAAATGCGGGAGAGGTACATAATACTATTGTGTTGGCTTAGAACCCGCCGAATGTGTCTGCCTTCTGCTGCTGAGGCTGTGACATACGCTCTGCGGAAAGAACCACGTTGTTAGGCGTGATAACAAAGGTATGATCAGCAACCTTCTTCAGGTTACCGTCGATGGAATACGCGACACCGGATAAAAAGTCGATAAGTCTGCGAGATACCTCGCTGTTGGTGTCCTCAAGATTGAGCACGATGGTACGTCTGGAGAGCAAATGATCTGCGATAGGAGAAGCGTCCTCAAAACGCTCGGGCTTAACCACCTTAAGCTCAAGCGCGCCTGCAGAGTAGCCCTGCTGTGCCTGATGCTGAGGCTGGGTGTAGCCGGTCTGCTGATAGTCCTGAGCATAGCCCTGATCAGCACCGTCATCAAACATATAGTCGCCGTCGTCGTAGTCCTCTACGGAATCAGGGTTCATAAGCTGGTTGAGTTTATCAACGAGTCCCATTATAATTTATACCTCCGATAAATCCTATGTATACTTTTATCCCATACAGTATACCACATTAAAACGCAAATTTCAATAGTTTTACAATACTTTTCTTTCGCCGAATAAACTACTTCCTATCCTGACCATATTACTTCCCATCTCAAGGGCGACCCTGTAGCTGGCGCTCATGCCCATAGAAAGCACCGGCGTTTCCACAGAAAGGGCGTTTTCGGTGCAAAAGCTGTCGAACAGTGCCTTCGCCTGACGGAAGTACCCGCGCCACCCATCCTCACCTGCTCCCGCAGGCGCCATGGTCATAAGACCTGCTACGCGAATATGGGAAAAGCCCTTTACCTCCGAGCAAAAGGCATCGAGTTCCTCGGGCATTATCCCCCCTTTGCTTTCCTCGTGGGCGATATTGATCTCAATAAGCACGTCCATGACCTTGTCAAGCTTGGCGCACTGCTTATCTATCTCTTTGGCAAGAGAAACACTGTCAAGAGAATGTATCATGCTGACCTTATCCGCGATATACTTGACCTTATTTCGCTGAAGAGAGCCGATGAAGTGTATTTCCACGCCCTCTTTTTCAAGGTCGTCGTATTTGGAGAGCAGCTCCTGCACGCGGTTTTCCCCGATAAGATCAAGTCCGCACTCCTTCACTGCATAGTTTATCACCTCTGCGGGCACGGTCTTGGTAGCCGCAAGCAGGCGCGCCTCGGGATAGGCGGAAAGCTCGCCTCTCACCCTCTCAATATTATCTTTTATCAAAGAAACGTCCGTCATCCCACTACTTTTCCTTCGTAAATGTCTTTTCCTCCCGTGATGATGAGCTCGCAATAGCCAAGATCATATGCCGCCGACTCCTCGTCAAGGGTGTTCTGCTTTCTTACTATAATATAGCCGTCCGACTCGGTCAGAGGATGTATCCTTCTGAATTTGGCAACGCTCCCGTCAAGAACGTAGACGCCTCTTACTCCGTCTACCACGCGGACTGCAGAGGAAGGCACCTTGTAGCCCGAGTAGGATCTGTCCACTATCTGCACGGTCTGCGCACGCAGATAATCAAAGTTCTTGGGTGTCTCGGTACTGCTCATCACCATGATGCACCGACTGCCCTCGGGGGTAGTCACCATTCTCTCAAGGGTCATAGGTATCTTTTCATCCGAATTGTACGGGAAGGTGATATCGTAGGTGTAGTCCACCGTGTACTTCTTCATATTCTCGTACTCTATCTCAAAGACCGCGTACCACTTGAATTCCGTGACCATCTTACCTATGGGATAGCCTTTTTTCGTCTCGGTAACAGGTTCGGAGGCTATCATCTTGTCAAAATCCTCCACCGTCATCTTCTCCGCCACGGAAGGATCGAAGACCTCCTCGTACCCGTCAACGGTAGAGTAAAAATAGCCCGCATCGGTACAGCTTATGGGAGTGTGGGCACTGCCGAGACCGGAGATAAGCGCCTCTTCCTTCTTCTTGTACTCCTCGATGTACTCCTCGTACCCTTCGGAACTGCCAACCAGCACCTTCCTTCGATTGAGCAATACCGCAAGCTCATTTTTCTTCTGCAGAGCAAAGTCAACGTCTCCCTCCGCAAGCTTCTTCATCATTACGTTATAGGTATCGTTTATCTCCGCATCGATAATAGCCGTTCCCACGAATCTGGTGTCGGCGTCTATACTGCTCTCGGTGAGGATGGATATCTTATCGTCGTACTCCACCAGCTCCGAGCGCACCTGCGCACCGTTTTCTCCGCTGTAAAGTCGCGCTACCACACTGCCGTTCGCTACCCTCTCTCCGTTTGAGTATATGTAACTGACGCCGCCGTCGGTAGGCGCATATATGACCTTCTCACTACGCATAAGATACGCGGTGTATTCACTCTTCTCTTCCACTACTACGCTTTCGGCAGGCACGACGGTGACCTCCTGCTTTGTCCTGCCGAAAAAGTGGTATCCGAGATACACCACCACCCCTGCGCACACGAGGAGCGTCGCTATTGACATCATCACAGTCTTTAAATACTTTTTATCCATTTACACCTTCAAAAACTCCGTGACCATTTTTCTCGCCTCGGCAAGCGCGCCCTGCGTATCGGTGTCTATCCACCTCACGTAGTCCTTACCGCGGAACCATGTCAGCTGTCTTTTTGCATAATGCTTTGAATTTCGTTTTATTTCTTCCACCGCGCCCTCAAGGGAAAGCTCTCCTTCAAGATAAGCGGTGATCTCTTTATAACCGATGCCCTCCGAGGCTGTAGTACCCTTCGGGATGTCGAGGGAGCGTACCTCCTCCAAAAGTCCTGAGGACATCATCCTGTCAACGCGACCGTCTATCCGGGAATAGAGCCCTTCCCTGTCGGACGCGGTAAGCCCGATGACCAGAGCGTCATAGGGGCGCTCGCGAAGTCTGGAGCGCGCATCCCACTCGGTCTTGGTCACACCTGTCAGGTAATAGGTCTCAAGGGCTCTTACCACCCTCTTTTTATTATTCATATGGGTGGCCGCAGCCGCCTGAGGGTCGATTTTCAGGAGCTCGTTCCAAAGCTCTTCCTTGTCCCTTTCGTTAAGGCGCGCACGAAGAGCCTCGTCTATGCCTGCCGCAGAAAAATCGTTATCCGTGAGCACCGCGTCCAAATACTGTCCCGTGCCGCCGCAGAATACAGGCAAAACGCCCCGCGCGATCAGCTCATCCGTCTTAGCCTTTGCCATATCGGCATACGCCGCACAGGAGAAGTTCTCCCATGGCTCTACTATATCGATGAGGTGATGGGGTATCCCCTCTTTTTCACCCTCCGTCACCTTGGCGGTGCCTATATTCATTCCTTTATAGACCTGCATGGAGTCACAGGAGATGATCTCTCCGCCAAACTCCTTGGCAAGCGCCACCGAAAAGGCAGTTTTACCTACCGCGGTGGGTCCAACTACGGCTATTACCTTACCCTTCATCTTATAAAGCACGCATCCCCAAAGGAGAAGAAACGGTATTTTTTCTCAATGGCCTCGTGATAAGCGTTCATCATTATCTCTCTTGATGAAAAAGCGGATACCAGCATAAGAAGAGTGCTCTCGGGCAAATGGAAGTTCGTGATAAGGGCATCCGTTGCCTTGAATTTATATCCGGGATAGATAAATATGCCCGTGTCTGCGCTCATGGCGTGAACCACGCCCTCTTCGTCCGATGCGCTCTCTATGGTACGGCAGGAGGTAGTGCCCACGCAGATGACTCTGCCGCCCGCCTTTCTCGCCTCGTTTATAGTCTCTGCCGCCTCCTCGCTTACAGAGAAGAACTCGGTGTGCATATGGTGCTCGTCTATCCTGTCCGCCTTTACGGGACGGAAGGTGCCGAGGCCAACGTGGAGCATAACGCGTACTACCTTGATCCCCTTCGCCTCAATGTCGGAAAGGAGCTCGGGGGTAAAATGCAGGCCCGCCGTAGGCGCCGCCGCAGAGCCCTCCCGCTTTGCATAGACGGTCTGGTATCTCGAGCCGTCCTCAAGGCGCGCGGTGATATACGGGGGAAGGGGCATGGTGCCTATCTCGTCGAGAAGGGTATTAAGAGTGTACTTTTCCTTATCGTAATGGAGCTTTACCATTCGGTTGCCGCCCTCTAACACCTCTAACACCTCGGCACGAAGGTTGCCGCCGCCGAATATAATATCAGTACCGGGACGCGCGCGTCTTCCGGGACGCGCCAGGCACTCCCACTCATCGGGCGAATGCTCGCGGAGCAGTAAAAGCTCCATATCTATGCCCGAATCAGCCTTCTTTCCGAGGAGCCTTGCAGGGATGACCTTAGAGTCGTTTACCACCAGCACGTCACCCGAACGAAGCTCGTCTATGATATCACGAAAGATCTTGTGCCGGGTCTGCCCCGTATTTTTATCAATGGCCAAAAGACGGGAGGCGTCACGCCTCTCGGAGGGATGCTGAGCGATGAGTTCCTCGGGCAGGTCATAATAAAAATCGTGAGTCAAAAGATCGGTTGGCTGCTTTTTGTTCTCTATTATCATAATATCCTCGGATAGGTACAATTTAACATCTTATTATACTATAAAAACAAAGTATTTTCAAGAGTATGGTAGCAAAATGAAAAAAGATACGGTTTTCGAGGGTGCATGCACCGCCCTCATCACACCCTTCAAGGGGGATAACGTTGACTTTGACGCGATGGAAGCGCTGATAGAGCGTCAAATAGGCGCAGGGGTATCAGCTCTGGCGGTCTGCGGCACTACGGGAGAAAACGCGACCCTCAGCGACGGCGAGCACCGAAGGCTCATCCGCTTCACGGTAGATACCGTAAGGGGCAGAGTGCCGGTCATAGCGGGGACGGGCTCGAACGATACACGCCACGCCTGCGAGATGACCCACTACGCCACCGAGGTCGGCGTGAACGCTCTGCTCACGGTAACACCCTACTATAACAAAGCCAATGAAGAAGGCCTGTACCGCTCGTTCAAAAAGATCGCAGAAAGCACCCATCTTCCCATTATTCTATACAACGTGCCCACACGCACCTGTGTGGATCTGTCACCCGAGCTATGTGCGAGACTGTGCGAGTTGAGAAACGTGGTGGGACTCAAAGAGGCCTCACCCTCTTTAGAAAAAATAGTCTACACCAGGCATCTGTGCGGCGATAAGCTTGATATTTATTCGGGAAACGACGACCTGACACTGCCCGTGCTCTCGGTGGGAGGCAAAGGCGTGATCTCGGTCTTGGCAAACCTCTATCCCCGTAAAATGTGCGAGTTGTGGCAGGCTTGGCAGGAGGGAGAACGCGAAAGAGCGGCAGAAATGCAAACGTCGCTCAGCCCGCTGATGCGGGCAATGTTCTGCGAGGTGAACCCTATACCCGTTAAATACGCTATGTCACTTTTGGGTCTGTGCAGAGAGGACGTGCGACTGCCCCTTTTCACCCTTGACGAAAAGAAAAAGGAGCGCATCCGTTCCTTAATGTTATAAAAAGAGCCTTTTCGGGCTCTTTTTAAGATTTTTTAAGAAAGATTAAGAATATTTTAATTGCAATATATCATAAATTGTGCTATGATTAGGGTGAGAATTCAAACCCGAAGGCGCCGCAATGCGTGATATTTCGGTGCTTTTCGCTCCACTCGCGCTTGTAAGGCTAGGGTGAAAACAAGTTAGTTATACTAAACCGGTTATACATAGAGGTAAAAATGAAATACCGTATTAAAAGCATCAGGCATAATACCCAAGCGGCAGAGCCCGCGGCACCGAGTGTGCCTCCCGTAGCTCCGATACCGCCTGTACAGCCTACGTCTCAAAACCCCGAATATGAGAACACTTCGGCTACGATACCCGCCGCAGAGGAATCCTTTGACTCCCGCGACGCTGATGCAACCGTACTGTTCACTCCCCCTACCACGCTCCCCTACGCAAAGCCCGTGGATGAAAAAGCGGCTAAAAAATCATTCCTTCAAACTAAAGAGGGAAAGATCACCGTCGCCGTCATCTGCGGCTTCGCGGTACTGCTCATAGCACTTATCATCACCCTGACGCTCATAAACTCCGGGGATAACAAGGACAAGGGCACCGAGGCCCCCGTCGCCACCGAGTCCGACAACGGATGCACTCATATCTATGAGATCGACCCTCAAAAGAGCGTGCCCGCAACCTGCACCGAAGACGGAATCAACTATCTCGTGTGTGCAAAGTGTCAGCGTCCCAAGGGTGAGGAGACCGTACCCGCTCTCGGCCACGATTGGGAAGAGGTAGAGGACAGGTGCGAAGAGGCAACCTGCGATACCCAGGGAATCATTTATAAGAAATGTAAGACCTGCGCAGAGACTGACTTCGAGACCGTACCCGCTCTCGGCCACGACCTGAAGCTCGATGAGAACAGATCCTACGAGGCAGATTGCGAGAACGAAGGCCGCGAGGTAAAGGTATGTCAGCGAGAGGACTGTGACATGGAAGAGATAGAGGAGCTGGACGCCCTCGGCCACGACTGGGAGACAGTCACCACCGAGGCAACCTGCACCGAGGCAGGCGAAGAAAAGAAGACCTGCAAGCGCGAGGGCTGCAATGCTACCGAAACCGTATCTATTGATCCTACCGGGCACAAGCTTGAGGACGGAGTGTGCTCCGTGTGCGGATACGTAGACGCAATAAAGGACGGCAACAGCGTCGTTGCAGGAAAGGGTCTGCGCTTAGATTGCGGCAGCATACTTACCATAGGCGACAAGCCGACTGTAACAGACAATACTCTTACCTTTGACGTGACTATGTTCGTAACCGACAAGTATAATGAGTCGCCTCTTAAGAACAAGGATATAACGGTAGTATGTCCCGACACCGCAGGTGAGCTTTCGGTAGTCGTTTCGGGTGATTTCTCCACCGATCCCTCCTCCGTCAGCTCCATAACCGTACCCAATACGGGCTACGGCGACTACGTCATCACCATCATAGACGGCAGAACCAAGCACACCTGCACCTACACGCTCTCCGCAAAGGTCAAGGCTTCCGTGACAGCCGATTACGCAGACACAGAGCTGTTAGCCAGCGGCTACTATTACCACTATGCATCCGACAACTCAGAGTATACCGTCCAGGTCGCATTCTGTATAGACGTACCCGTAACCGACGTTATCCTTTACTCCGTTTCCTATAATGACGACGGCTTTGAGGATACCGTCATATACAAGTTAGCAAAAATGGAGGCCGCCAAGCCCCTGGTGGCAGATCTTGAGTTCCCGGGAGACATGAGCACCTACAAGATCACCTTCACCACCTCAGACGGTGAAAGCCACAGCTACAACGTATATCAGAGCGGTATGGACGGTTCTATAGAACTGACCGAAGAATGATCTGCACAACAAAAAAGACGAAGGATCAAATCCTTCGTCTTTTGTTTTGTACCTATTAGTCGGTTACGTTAGGCAGGAGAGCTATTACTCTTGCGCGCTTGATAGCGACGGTGAGCTCTCTCTGATGCTTAGCGCACGCACCGGAAACTCTGCGGGGCAGGATCTTGCCGCGCTCGCTTGTGAACTTACGGAGCTTCATAGCGTCCTTGTAGTCGATAACAGCGGTCTTCTCAGTGCAGAAAAGGCAAACCTTCTTTCTTCTGCCGCGAACGTTGTTCTGACGGTAGGGTCTTCTCTCCTGTGCAGGAGCCTCGGTAGTAGCCTCAGTAGTGGCCTCAGCAGCAACCTCAGCGGTAGCCTCGGTAGCCTCGGTCTCTACAGTCTCGGTCTGGGCAGCCTCGACTGCTTCAACCTGTACGTTTTCGTTATCCATTTTGAAATCCTCCTTATAAATTTGAGTGTTCTTCTCTTAGAAGGGCAGATCGTCGTCGTTTGAGACTTCCTCAAACTTAGGCGCATCCATACCGGAAGAGAATGAAGGGGCGGCGTAAGCGTCGGGTGTATAGGATGCACCCTGGCTCTCGCCCTTGCTGTCGACGAAGTTTACCTCGTCGGCGATGACTTCGGTAGCGTATCTCTTCTGGCCGTTGTTATCGGTCCAGGTTCTGGTCTGCAGCGAGCCGACCACGCAGATGGAGCTACCTTTTCTGAAGTACTTGCATACGAACTCGGCGCGGTTTCTCCAAGCCACTACGTTGATAAAATCAGCGGTGGGCTGACCGGATGCGTTATCCTGCTGTGCAGAATAAGCACGGTTAACAGCGATGGAGAAGGAAGTTACCGGAGTTCCGTTGCCGGTCTGGCGAAGCTCGGGATCAGCAGTCATACGACCGCCTAAGATCACCTTGTTGAAATTAAAATTTGCCATTTTAATTCTCCTTACGCCTCAACCTTGATAACGATGGAACGAAGGATACCCTCGGTGATGTGGTAGATTCTCTCAAGCTCAGCAACAAAGCTGCCGTCGCAAGTGAACTTAACCAGCACGTAGTAACCCTCGGTCAGATCGTTGATGGGGTATGCAAGACGCTTCTTGCCCCACTCGTTTACTTCGGTGATCTCACCGTTATCAGCGATAAGAGAAGTAAACTTCTCGGTTAACGCCTTCACACCCTCGTCGCCGAGAGTAGTGTCGATAACGAAAATCGTTTCGTAATTCGAGTTGATCTTTGCCATAGTTTTTACACCTCCCTGTGGACATAAGGCCGCAAGCATACAAAGAATTTACCTGCGGCAAAGAGAAAACTGATTGTTTTCTGTGTGCGAACACACGCAGTATATTATAACCGATAGGGAAATATTTGTCAAGGGGTGGAATAAAATTATTTTATATGTAAGAAAAAAGACCCCGAGGGGTCTTTTTCTTACTTAGCTTCCTTTTTTATAGCGCCTACTGCGTAGAACACCGCCGCCACGATGGCGCATACTGCGCTAACAGCCACGACCGCTACCCAGTTTACGGAAGATATCTGGGTGAAGTCAAACTCGCCGCTGTCCGCATTCTGCAGCTTGGAGAATACCAGGGCGATATCGGCGATCAGTCCGACAAGAACAGCCAACCCTCCGCACGCCTTCAGAGCAAACGAAGTCTTGGTGCCGACAGTCTCTGTCTGCATACGGGCAGGACGGTCTTTTCTAAACTCAACGGTGGAGCCCAAGTATACCGCCACCAGCACGGTGATAATAGTCTCAGGCAACATATATGTTGCATTGTAGATAAGAGAATAGATCGTAGCCGCCGCCGTAGGAATGGATATACCTGCCCACACTGTTGCACCCGAGATAACGTGACAGACGTAGCGGATGATGCACGCCATACCTGCGCCAAGGGCCAAAGCCAGCGCCTGATTCTTCACAGGCTTGCGGAAGATGCCGCCGAGACCGCAGACGATAAACGCTACGATATAATCAAGCATGATTATCGCAACTACGCTCTGCCAGGTGGTCACGTAAGACAGGTTATTAAGACCCATAAGCTGCTGTGTCACGGCATATACGAATGCCGACAACAGACCCGTCTTCAGCCCCCATCTGTAGGAAATGATCACGATGGGTAGCATACTCGCCACGGTGACCGACCCGCCGTACGGAAGATCGATGACTTTTATCAGGCTTAAGATAAAGGCCAGCGCCACCATGACTGCGCTCTCTACGAGCGCTCTTGTTTTTGTGTTCATACCGAACCTCCTAAAAATAAAAATTACCGCCATGATACGAGCGGTAATTAGAGGCAATACAATATAAGTATTCCGATACTCCCTACGCCGGCATTATCCGTATCAGGTTAAAGGGTTCGAGATGATCTCGTCTCAGCCATTACAGCACCCCCGATCATATGCGGTTGTAGGTAGATTATACGCCTTTTCTTTCTTTTTGTCAATAGTTTCATTTGACAATGTTACATACTTTTGTTATAATAACTATATGGATTTTTTCGCAGGTATTTACGGAAATGACGGCATAAAGGCTCTGCTTCGCTCGGGGGCTGAAAACGGTACCCTCTCCCACGCCTATATTTTAGAAGGCGCAGAAGGCAGCGGCAGACGCTCACTTGTGCGTGCCACCCTATGCACTATGGTGGATGACGGCAATATGCAGGACAAGATACTCCGTGACATCTGCCCCGACGTACGCTACATAGGCGTACCCGAGGGGAAGGCGCAGATACCGGTAGATCACATCCGTGAGATACGTAAGGAGGCTTACCTCTCTGCAAACGACCTTGACTTTAAGGTGTTCGTCATCACCGAGGCACACCGAATGAACGAAGCGGCGCAAAATGCTCTGCTCAAACTCCTTGAGGAGCCGCCAAAGGGAGTTTACTTCTTCCTTTTGTGTGAGTCGGGCAGTCGTCTGCTCCCTACGGTGCTCTCCCGCGCCATACTGCTTCGCACAGAGGTCTTCTCGGAGGAGGCGCTGGACGCATACCTCTGCGAGCAAAGCCCCAAGGCGGCGCTGATGAAGCGGCAGAAGGGCGATGAATTCGCTTTTCTTCTAAAGAGCAGCGGCGGCAGTATCGGAAAGGCCCTTTCCATCCTTAACGGAGAGAGCAAATTAAGCTCCTCGGTATACGACAGCGTAATAGGCCTGATGAACATACTGCGAAACCCCGATAAGGCGGCGCTGATACTTTACGAGGGTAAGATCCCCGACACCCGTGAGGGTTACTCGGATTTTCTCACCCTGCTGGCAACCGCCATGAGAGATATTCTGGCATACAAGTACGGCGCACCCTCCCTGCTCTTCTTTGGCAGTACCGAGGAGGTGGAGGAATACGCCTTTGATTTCTCTGCGGACTACCTTGCGAGAAAAATAGAGCTGTGCCTTAAGCACGTAGAACAAAACGAATACAGCATCAACCTCCGTGTGGCGCGTCTGCGCCTCTTAGAGGAGCTGTGGAGGTAATATGGAAGAAAATATTATAAACGAAGAAATAGAAGAGGTGGCAGAGCCCACCCCCGAAGCGGCACCCGCGGAGGAAGTACCCGCTGAGGTTGAGGTCATCGGCATCCGCTTCAAGACAGGCGGCAAGACCTACTACTTCGATCCCGACGGAAAGCAGTTTTCTGAGGGCAAGCACGCCATCGTGGAGACCGCAAGAGGCCTTGAGTACGGCTACGTAAGTCAGAAGAACTCAATCGTCTCGGGCAAGGACATCGTTCCCCCTCTGCGTAAGGCTATCCGCACCGCCACCGACGAGGACAAGGCCCACTACGAGGAAAACCAAAAGAAAGAGAAAGAGGCGTTCAACCTCTGCGCCGAGCAGATCGAGCGACACAAGCTGGATATGAAGCTGGTGGACGCGGAATACACCTTTGATAACTCCAAGCTCCTTTTCTACTTCTCTGCCGAGGGCAGAGTTGACTTTAGAGAGCTGGTCAAGGATCTGGCATCCATCTTCCGCACACGTATCGAGCTCCGTCAGATAGGTATCCGTGACGAGGCGAAGATGATAGGCGGCTTCGGCGTTTGCGGCAGACCCTTCTGTTGCTCTACCTTCCTTCCCGACTTCGCTCAGGTATCTATCAAGATGGCGAAGGAACAGAACCTGTCCCTTAACTCCTCGAAGATATCGGGCGCCTGCGGCAGACTGATGTGCTGTCTAAGATACGAGCACGAGACCTACGAGGAGGCCATCAAGGCTATGCCTAAAAACGGTGCCACCGTTTACTGCCCCGAGGGTGAGGGCATCGTCATCGAGACCCAGCCCCTGGCGGCCCTCGTTAAGATAAAGATGACCGAGGACGAGAGCAAGATAAAGACCTGGCCCTTGGAGGAGATAAGCGACCGTCCCATCAAGCGCGAGCGCGCTCCTCGAAGAGAAAAGATGGAAACGGAAGCTCCTGCCGAGCCCAAAGCCCAGGATAAGCCTCAGCGTGAGCGCAGGGACCGCAGACCCAGACACGGCAAAAATAAGAAAAAATAATTTATAAAAAATGATTGCATTTTGTATACTCTTGTGATACAATAATCGCAGAAATAGGGGGAGAGAACGTCCCCAAAACAAAACTGGAGGTTTATTATGGCTTACAAGATTTCAGACGAGTGCATCTCCTGCGGTGCATGTGCAGACCAGTGCCCCGTTAACGCTATCGCTGAGGGCGACGGCAAGTACGAGATCAATGCTGATGAGTGCCTTGACTGCGGCGCATGCGCAGATCAGTGCCCCGTTAGCGCTATTGCTGCAGAGTAATCTGTGACAATTCACATCATACTTAATAAGGGCAAGCGCAGGCTTGCCCCTATTTTTTTACAATGAGAAAAGATATAGTAAACGAAGATATAATACTAAACCAGAACACCGAGGGTCTGTGCTACGGCACGGATGCCCTGCTTTTGGCGGCATTTCTGCGTCCGAAGGCACGGGGCAAGGCGGCCGAATTCGGTGCGGGCACGGGTATCATCTCCCTGCTTGCCGCAAAGCGTAAAAAGTTCGGAAGGATCTACGCCTTCGAGGTGCAGGCGGAATACGCAGACCTATGCCGTCACAACGTAGCCGAAAACAGTATGGATGATGTCATAACCACCGTACACGCGGATATCAGAGACGTAAAAAGCGAGATGACAGACGGTGAGCTTGACGCAGTATACTGTAACCCGCCCTATATGCGCACCGACACAGGCACGCGAAACGAGAACGACGGCAAGTACGTGGCACGCCACGAGGTGTGCGGCAATATCGGTGATTTCTGCGCGGCGGCAAAGCGCCTTCTAAAGCACGGAGGCAGATTTTACGTAGTATACCGCCCCGACCGCCTTTGTGACCTCATTTGCGCTATGAGGGATAATAAATTAGAGCCGAAGCGTATGACTATGGTCTATAACGACCCGAGCTATCCCCCCTGCCTTGTACTAATTGAAGGCAGAAAGGGCGGCGGCGAAGGCCTTTTCGTCACAAAACCCCTTTTTATCAAGGATAAGGACGAGGACAGCGAGGAAATTAGATATATTTACGAGAATGGAGAGTTCAGCGATGGATACAGAAAAGAATAAGGTCTTAGGCGGCACACTGTACCTGGTGGCCACCCCTATCGGTAATCTCGCTGACCTTTCGCAAAGAGCCTGCAAGGTACTCTCCGAGGTTGATTTCATAGCGGCAGAGGACACGCGAAACACCGCAAAACTGCTGACTGCATTCGATATTTCAAAGCCTCAGGTGAGCTATCACGAGCACAACAAGCGCTCTAAGGGCCCTGAGATAATAGAGCGACTTAAGGCAGGGCAGTCCTGCGCCTTGGTAAGCGATGCGGGCACCCCCGCCATCAGTGACCCGGGCGAGGATTTAGTGCGGCTCTGTATCGAAAACGACGTGCCCGTGACGGTGATTCCCGGTTGTTGTGCGGCTATCTCCGCTCTGACCCTATCCGGGCTTTCCACCTCCCGATTTGCCTTCGAGGGATTCCTCGCGGGAACAGATGCTGACAAGCGCAAGCACTTGGAAAAGATCAAGTACGACGACCGCACCCTTATCTTCTACGAGGCGCCTCACAGACTGATAGATACGTTAGAATTAATGTACGGCGTCTTAGGTGAGAGGCAGATAGCGATAGTCAAGGAGATAACCAAGCTAAACGAGCGAGTACTGCACACAGCCCTCTCCCGGGCGGCCCGGTTCTACCGCGAAAATCCTCCAAAGGGTGAATACGTGCTGATAGTAGACGGCGCCGGCGAAGAACAGCAAAGAGCAGACGCCTTCTGGGCGAATATGACCGTAGCCGAGCACGTTGCCTTCTACGAGGGCTCGGGTATGAGCCGTATGGACGCCATGAAGGCCACGGCGAAGGACCGCGGTGTGCCCAAGGGAAAGATATACAAGGAGCTTCTCAATGATTAAGCATTGGCAAGACCGTTCAACCTTAATATATAGCGAAGAAGCTCTTGAAAAGCTATCAAACTGCCGTGTCGCCATTTTCGGTGTAGGCGGCGTTGGCGGTCACGCCCTGGAGGCTCTCGCCCGCTCGGGAATAGGCAAATTTGACATTATAGACGCGGACGTGGTAGACGAGACTAACCTTAACCGACAGTTACTTGCCACCCGCGACAGCATAGGCAGAAAAAAGGTGGAGGTGGCAAAAGAACGCATCCTCTCCATAAACGGCGAGGCAGAGGTAGTCACCCACGAGCTTTTCTACCTGCCCGAGTCTAAGGGTATCCTGGACTTTTCATCATACGACTACGTCCTCGACTGCATCGACACGGTCAGCGGCAAGGTAGCTCTCATAGAGGAAGCAAAGGCGGCGGGCGTGCCCGTCATCAGCGCTATGGGCTGTGGCGGCAAGTCCGCCCCCTCTCGCTTAAAGATAGCCGATATAGAGAAGACCTCCGTCTGTCACCTGGCAAAGGTCATGCGTCTTGAGCTTCGCAAGCGCGGCATCAAAAAGGTGAAGGTAGTCTACTCGGACGAGGAAGTAATAGCAAAAGAAATAAAAGAAAAAGCCGAGTCGGGCGAGCGCACCCTCCGCCGCATCGGCTCAGGCCCCTTCGTTCCCTGCGCCGCAGGTCTCTTAATGGCATCGGAGGTAGTGAGGGAGTTAGTTAGTGAATAAAAATAATAATGCAGGAACCCTTTTCGTGAAAAGGGTTCCTGCACCTCCCAAAAGCTTCTGTAAAGGGGCTTATTTATTTTGGTTTGTGGGTAGATATTATTATATCTCCGTTATTTTACATAAGGCTTGACCGTAGAGCGGGGGCTCGCTCCCGCCGCAAACCAAAAACACATTTAAGCCTGTGCTAGAATTATACGAGATATAGCATTTAAATCAAGTTGATTGATAATGCCGTCTCCTCTTGCATCCATTGCATCAAAATGACTGTTAGACAAATCAAATGTTCCTTCGACTCCACCTTGAGCAATATACTGCGCTACCAATGTCAAATCAATCAAATTAACTACATCATCGCCATTAGCATCACCAACGAGATATGTCTCTATCTCTTCTTTAACCTCATCGTATTTTACACCAACATATCCACTGTGTTCAACCACTTCACTAGCCTTCACGCTATCGCCCTCCATTATAGTGAGAGTAGCTGCGCCAGATCCCTCAATCATTGCTCCCGCATTGGTTTTTGTAACATTGACACTACCGGAGTCTGTAGTTCCATCAAACTGCATGAAGGTTTTCTTCCCTTTGTCGGATGTTTTGAGGTTAAGATTATATATTCCATCAGCGCCTGCATCTATTTCGGTAGATACATTGCCGTTGCGCTCATCAAGAGTTATCATGGCGCACTCATCTTTCGAAAGATTAGATGTAATCACGTTTTTATTTCCGATCACGGAAACTTCACCGCCATCCACACCATCAATGGTAAGTTGATCTGCATCATGCGACCAGTAAAGTTTCGCTTTATCATTACTGGTATTACTATCTCCCGACATAATAGGAGCTATTTCGCTTAAACCGTTTTCACTACTGGATTTAATTTGATGCTCGTCCGAATCAACAATTACAAGATTATAATCTGATTTGTATTTTTTCACACCCCATACGGCGTTCTCTGTACTCTCACCGGATACCCAATCGCTATCCAAAACAGTAATATTTTGTAGAACAGCATCAGCCCATACAGAAGCCGTTTGTGTATGATACATAACTCTTACATACCTATTGTTTACGACATGATTGTTGTTTCCGTTCATTAGTTCTGGATACACATCGTACGACCACTTTCCGTTAAAATTGCCGTTTTGATCTTTTTCAAATCTAATCGTTGTCAAGTCATCACAATTAGAATCATCAACTATTATACCATTATCTCCGTCCAACCCAACTGCCAATACCGTGTGAGCAAATGGCGTATCAACCTCTTTATGATTAGAATCATAATCCGTCACGTACAAATCTATAGTAACTGGCACCCCATCATTGAAAACATAATCATAGACCGCATCATAAATATCATCACAATCACGATTATTTCTATCAAGCACCGTAGCGCATTGTATAGCAAAAGCGTACTTAATAAATGTCCTAACAGATATCAAATTCATAGTTGTGCACAGATCTGTCTTTTCTATTTCGAAAATGTTCTGTCGTTGATCACCTGCATTCCAAACAAAATCCAAGAATCCAGAATTAATAACGGTATTAACCCTCGGAACATCCATCAAATACCCTGCGGTAGTAGTCGCCATTCCATAACACAACCCATGAGAAGCTTCAACTCCATCGTCCAACTCGTTTCTCCTGTAAAGCGCCGCCCCCTTTTCGTCTCCGTATATATCGATATAAATCTCCTCATCAACAACATCAACTATATTTCTAAAACTATATCTGTCAGTTTCGGGGTTATATCCCGGTGCATACACTTTCCCTTGAATTCCAAAACACAATAACTTTGGGTATCCATTAGACATATACCATACGGAATCGAAATCCCACCCTAATTCTTCATAAATGGATTTGTCAAAACCAAAAGTATCATCCGAATCAACTCTGTTATTAGATTGTCTAGCTATATTTCCAACATCGTTTTTGAAAACCTTTGCGCCAGTCGCTTCCAAAGAATTCAAAAGAAAAGCACTATTGTTTACTCTTGAGTCAGAATAGATATATCCAGCCCAATTATCTCCAGCTGCAGATGCATTTGCACCTCCCGCATAACAAACACCCTTCTCGTTCACACCAGTAACTTCACCAGCGACATAGCACATATCAATAAGTGAATCATCCATCCAAGCCACAAGACCACCGACCATTGTATTCATATCATATCCACTGGCATATACCGTTGAATTACTATAGCAATTTATGATGTTGGATTTAACAGCATATGCCGCTATGCCCCCGGCTCTTGAATACCCATTATCTCCAGAGAAACAACTAACAGTTCCCTCAACAAAGCAATTTTCAATACGAGTATTCTCTATTGCGCTAGCAATTCCTCCCACGAAAAAATAGCCACTGGATCCAGAATTGCTAAAGTTAACATTTTTTAAACCCAGTTTTGATATTGTAGCACCTTTGGTATACCCAAAAAAGCCAACATCGACGGTATTCCCCGAAACAGATAAATTTGAAATAACATGTCCGTTTCCATTAAAAGTGCCCGTAAACGGTGTTTCTTCACTTCCGATAGGACTAAAGTTTGAAACCTTAGACATATCAAGATCTACACCCAAAATAAAAGAACTGCTCAAATTATCATTTACCGCCATCAATTGCTCTGCAGTTGTAATAACGTATGGTTTTTTTATTGAACCATCGCCACCAGAAAAGCCAGATACAAGAGTAACACTTTCACTTTTATACTGAGAATCAACTTCATTAGCGGCAAAAATATTATAGTTTGCTACGCATATAACAATTGATATGGTTAAAATCATAGCCAAAAATCTTTTCATTACGCTTTCTCCTTAAAACAAAAATTTTAAATTCTCTATTTTTCAGCATTCAATTATCAATCTTACCAACTCCTAACAAAAAAGTGCGCACAGCCGAAACTGCGCACACTGAAAAACGCACTGCTTCAAACTGCTGCGGCACAAGTTATTTACATCTCCTAAGGAATGCAAAAGGAAGAGTGCATTTTTACCATGAAAAAAGCACCCCTTAGGAGTTCACATTATTAACTTATGTCGCATTCTCATTTTATCACAATGCTTTTGTTTTTTCAATAGTATATACAAAAAACGCCGAGTGATCGGCGTTTTTTAGAATTCTTTTAGGAACCATATCTTCTCATCAGGTACGCGGAAGGTGCGGCCGTTTAGGTAGGCCAGGGGGTTACCCTCGGGGAAATCAAAGGTCAGCTTATATGAATACAGAGCCTGGTATTTATATCCCCTGCGGCGGTCGGCGGCGTTGACGCCGTATTTGCCGTCGCCTAAAAGCGGATGCCCGATGTGAGAAAAGTGGGCTCTTATCTGATGGGTGCGGCCTGTTATCAGGTTGACCTCCACGAGAGTCAGGGCTCCCTTCTCCTTTAATACTCGGTACTCGGTGATGATGCTTTTAGCGCTGTTATTAGGCTTCTTATCATACACCTTCACCATATTGGTGGTGCTGTCCTTGGTGAGAAAGCCTGTGAGCCTTCCCTTCTTCTCTCTTAGGACACCGTGAACGGCGCAGAGATACTGCTTCTCAAGTGTTCGCTCCTTGATAGCCTCGTTAAGAAGTCTGAGGGCCTCTGCGTTCTTCGCCGCAATGACTATACCGCCGGTATTTCTGTCGATGCGATTGCAGAGTGCGGGGGCAAAGGACTGCTCCTTATCGGGGTCATATTCTCCCTTTTTATAGAGATAGGCGTGGATATGGGAAATAAGAGTATTGATATTCTCCGCCTCGTCCGAATGGACGATGAGCCCGGGGCGCTTATCACAAAGGAGGATATTCTCATCCTCGTATATCACGTCGATATGAGGAGTGAGCTTTTTGAAGGCGGTATTTGCCGCATCGCTCTCAAAAAATTCTTCCTTAATATAGAGGCGGACTGTGTCCCCCTCACTTAACATCTGCCCCTGCTCGGCGCGAGAGCCGTTGACCTTGATCTTTTTAAGGCGAATGTATTTATACATCAAAACGGAAGGAAGCGCAGGAACAGCCTTACTGATAAATTTATCAAGGCGCTGTCCTGCGTCATTCTTTCCTATTAAAAATTCTCTCACTTACTTGGTACCGAAGATACGGTCGCCCGCGTCGCCAAGGCCGGGAACGATGTATGCATGGTCGTTGAGCTTCTCATCCATAGCGGCAACGTAGATATCCACGTCGGGATGAACCTCCTGGAACTTAGCTACGCCCTCGGGTGCGGCAACCAGGTTCATCATACGGATATTGGTGCAGCCGCGCTCCTTGAGCTTAGTAACAGCGTCGATGGCGCTGCCGCCTGTTGCCAGCATAGGGTCTACCACGATGACTATTCTCTTATCGATGTCCTCAGGCATCTTGCAATAGTACTCTACGGGGATGTGAGTCTCGGGGTCACGGTAAAGGCCGATATGACCTACCTTGGCAACGGGGACTAACTTGGTAAGGCCGTCCACCATACCGAGGCCTGCGCGCAGGATAGGCACGATAGCCAGCTTCTTACCCGAGATGCGCTTTGCTACCATAGGACAGATAGGCGTCTCGATGGGAAAGTCCTCGAGGGGAAGGTCGCGGGTGATCTCGTATCCCATCAGCATGGAGATCTCGTTTAAAAGCTCCTTAAAGTCCTTTGTACCCGTGTCCTTATCACGCATGATAGACAGCTTGTGCGCTATCAGGGGATGTTCTATAATATGAAGTGTACTCATGTTTACCTCCAAAGTTATCTTTTCTATATTATAACCTTTTTTGACAGTATTTTCAAGTGAACTTTACAATTAGAATAAAAAATGATAAAATATATAAAAACATGAAAGGCGAAGGACTCTTGACCGTTGGAATACTCACCCTGGGCTGCAGGGTAAATCAATACGAAAGCGAAGCCATATCCGAGGCTTTATCCTCCCACGGCATCATAGTGGATGAGGCAGGGCGTGGGTGTGACGCGTATATAATAAACACCTGCACGGTCACTGCCGAGAGCGCCAGAAAGGCAAGGCAGTTTATCCGCCGCGCTATAAAGGAGAATCCCGCGGCATATATATTAGTCATGGGCTGTTACGCACAGACCGAGGCGGAGGCAGTGGCGAAGATAGCGGGGGTAGACTATATCTGCGGTTCGAGAAATAAGCTGTCCACGGTGGATGCCCTCCTGCGCCTTATGGAAAACATGCGCAAAAACGAGGTTCCCGAGATAAACGTAACGGATATAGAGAAAGAGCCCTTCGAGCCTATGTCCATCTCCACCTTCGGCCGCACGCGAGCCTACGTGAAGATAGAGGACGGATGCGAGAATAAGTGCGCCTACTGCATCATCCCCACAGCCCGAGGAAGGGTGTGCAGTAAGGGTGAGGGCCAGGTCATAAGAGAGGTGCAGACCCTCGTTTCCCACGGATACAAGGAGATAGTTCTAACGGGCATCGAGACCGCCGCCTACGGCAAAGACCTTAAGGACACAGACCTTATAACCCTCCTTAAAAAGATAGACAAGATAGATGGCATAGAGCGAATACGTCTCGGCTCTCTGGATCCCTCCTTCTGTGGCGAAGCCTTCGCACATGAGGCGGCGGAAATAGAGCATCTATGCCGCCATTTCCATCTGTCCCTGCAGAGCGGATGTGATAACACCCTGCGTGCTATGAGAAGAAGGTATAATACCGCCCAGGCAATGCGTAATATAGAGGCTCTTCGCCGCTATCTGCCGGAGGTGTGCTTCTCTGCGGATATCATCGTGGGATTCCCGGGAGAGAGCGAAGAGGATTTCCTTGCGACAGCGGAATTTTTACAGAAGGCAAGGCTCCTGCACGGACATATCTTCTCCTACTCAAAGCGTGCGGGCACTGAGGCTGCCGTTATGAAGGGACAGATACCCGAGGAGATAAAAAAAGAGCGCAACCGCATCCTCACCGAGTTATGTGACAGCAGCGGCAATGGTATAATAACCTCCTATATAGGAAGACGTATGGACGTACTCTTTGAAACCTTTACAGAGGGTTATGCCTACGGCCATACGGACAATTTTATCGAGGTCAAGGCAAAAGCCCCCGCAGAGGTCTGCGGAAAGATACTTTCTGTGGAAATAATCGCCGCAGAGGGCAAATTGGCTATTGCAAAACTGATATAACAGAGTTATAATATAACCACAATATTACAGAGTAGGAATATCGGCGTAAAGTGCTCACAGGACGGGGAGTTGCCTGCGGGACGAAGGTTTATCAAAACTGCGGTCGGTGTTCCGCATCCCGCTGGACGCAATAAGATAACCTCTTTTTGCAGCCTAATCGGATGCAAAGGAGGTTTTTATTTTGAAAAGTACAGCTCGTATCAAACGTCTTACCCTTTGCGCCATGCTTATCGCAATATCCGTTGTGATAGGGATTATATGTAAAGTATATCTTACATTTGGTTCTATAAGAATTACATTTGAAAATTATGGTATTCTTTTAGTCGCATATATTTTCGGTCCTATCTACGGGCTGGCGGCGGGACTGCTCACCGACCTTATCTCCAGTTTTATTACCGGGCAGGCTTTTAATCCCGTCATATGTTTAGGCGCGGGCGCCGTAGGGGCAGTATGCGGGCTCTTGTCCGTAGCTTTAAAAAAAGCAAACGGAAACCTCCGACTCTTCCTGTCGGTCATGCTTGCCCACGCCGTAGGCAATATGCTGATAAAGAGTCTCGGGCTGCACTATTATTTCGGTTTCGCGACAGAAATCGTCCTGCTTCGCGTACCCGTATACCTTATAATAGGTATCTGCGAAGTACTTCTTTTAAAAATAACCCTTACAAATAAAGAGATAAATAAAGGTTTAGAGGCACTTAAATGAACTATCAAGAGGCACTTGAATACATCCATTCGGTAAACTGGAAGGGGTCGCGTCCGGGTCTCGGGCGCATAACCGAGCTGTGTGAGCGACTCGGGAACCCCCAGAAGGATCTGCGTTTTATCCACGTAGCGGGCACAAACGGTAAGGGCTCTTTTTGCGCGATGCTGATGTCCATCCTCCGCGCCGCAGGCTACGAGGCGGGCACCTTCACCTCTCCTTATATTTATAAGTTTGAAGAAAGAATGGCAATAGGCGGCAAGCCTATCTCCCCCGAGGAGCTGGCTGAGATAACCTCCTACGTGGCACCTCACGCAGATGCCATGGAGGATGCTCCCAC
>JAZQCR010000018.1:0-9101 GCA_045546375.1 Eubacteriales bacterium
TAGGCCCACTTGACAGCGGCCTCGTACCACTTGCCCGAGATATCGGTAAAGGGTGTTTTCACGTCACTTACGTCGGGCTTGCCCTCCATATTGTAAAGCACCTGTACAAGCATAGCGCGGGTGGTGGTACCCTCGGGGTCAAACTTACCTACGCCTACGCCGCCCATAATACCGTGGTATGCGGCGTAGTAGACAGCATCCTCGTACCAGGCGCCGCCCTTAACGTCCTTGAAGGCGCCGGTATTTAACTGCTCGAAGGTATCTGCGTCACCGCCCTTGCCAGATACGGTAAAGGAGCCCAGGTAATTTGCACCCAGATCGGCGTTTACTATCTCGGGATTGGCAAAGGAAACGTAGCAGGTGCCCTTCTTGTAGCTTTCGTACTTGATAGAGGAGATACGCAGGTATACGTTGTAGTCCCCCGAAAGGTCAGCGGGAACTGACAGAGTGATATTATATTTGCTTGCCTTGCAGGACTCCCATTTTGCAGGGTCGATATATGCATCGGTAACTGCAACCACCTTGCCTTCCTTATCGGTCAGGATAAGTTCGGGGTAGAATTTACCGATGATATTGCCAAAGCCCACGTTTTCGATAGAGCCACGGAGCTTTACGCTGTCGCCCGCCTTGACGGTGGTGCTGACCTCCGCCGAGCGGAGCACGAAGCGGTAGCCCATATGGTCTGCTAAGAACTTCTGCATATTCTCTCCCTTGTAGGCGGAGATATCGGGCATACCCTCGAAGTCGTGGCGATCCTCAAGGCGCATTACCTTCAGCACGTCGTTAAGCTCGGGAGAATTATGGGTGAGATTACGCAGGTAGTAGAGGTGGGTGTCGTAGAACTCCTTTAATACCTCGTCGGTAAAGACGGGAGAGTTCTCCGCCCGCAGCTCTGCCTTATCAACGTAGGCAAGCTCGCCGCCGTAGGGGATGCGCTTCGCCTGATCCTTTAGGAAGAGGACTGCATTTTTGCGGTAGAGCGCCGTTCCCTCACTGCCGTCGGCAGGTGAGAAGGTGCCGTAGTCGTTCTCGTTGCCCAGATAACCGTCGTTAAACATACCGATACGGTATGCGCCCTCGTCCTCGGTGATGGGCAGGCTCTTCATAAACTTGGGGGGCATCATACTGCGGTAGTGAAGGATGTAGGACATACTGCGGGAGAGGATATTAATATCCTTGTGCAGACCCGTGAGCCAGGCGTCGATAAGAGGGTTGGTGTATGTGCGGGAGGAATAGGGGGTGGAGTGCATCTCGCCCCAAGGACCTATCATACCGATATCCACGGCGATGACCGCATCGGGGTAGTCGGAGAGCACCTCGGATATCTGCTCCACGTGGCGCAGCACCCACTTAAAGTCGTCGGGCTCGGCGCCAACGTAGCCGTCGTTCTCGTAGGCAAAGCGTGGGATGAGCTTAACGCCCTCTGCCCTTGCCAGCTCGCACATGGTGCGGATGGAGTCAAGGGTCTGCTGGTTGATGTCTTTATTCACACCGCCGACGATGCCGGGGTGGTCAAGGGCGTTTTGCCCTGTGCCTACCGCTCCGCTCTCGAAGTCGTTGCCCGAGGAGAAGGCGCCCAACACGTAAAAGGGGGTGTAAAGACCCTTTTCCTTGAAGTCGGCGGCCTTGGGCACGTAGGTAGTGCCCTTGTCGTTTGCGTTGATGTCGTACACGGTGTCAAGGGTATTGGCGATACCTCTGCCGGGATTGCGCTGGAAGGTCGCCTTGCCGTCCGCGTACTCGATACCCGAGTCGGTCCATTCGTCCGCCGCGGATACAAGGGAAAAGGCGCTCACAGTCATAAGCGCGCATAAGAGAAGGCTGATAATAC
Organism: Eubacteriales bacterium; assembly: GCA_045546375.1. GTDB lineage: Bacteria > Bacillota > Clostridia > Oscillospirales > CAG-272 > CAKSEI01. The sequence goes on from JAZQCR010000018.1 coordinate 1,832, forward strand.
GTTTCATATTAAGTCTCCTTTTAGTTTGGGTTGCGAGGGGATTTTTGACGCCCCTTCCACCACGGCTGTCGCCGCGGTCCCCCTCCCACCGCAGGCGGGGGAGGTGCAGACGTTCCTCGCGCTCCCCTTAAACTATTAAATAAGGGTTTTTATTTGGATCGCGAATAGGGATGTTGCTTTATCTGAAAATATATCTCTGTTTCGGGACGTCGAGGATTAGCTTTATCGCTCACGATATCTCCGTCGCAAGTAATTTTTCCCTATAAGGAAGCTTTTGGGGTGTGGGGACTTTTCTCGAAAAGTCCCCACGAACATACGTCACTTACTGCATCTCATCCAGGGTCATATCGAATGAGGGGAGTATATTATCCATAAAGTAGGTAAGCTCGGGGCAGTCCATGTCCGAAAGAGCCTTTTCGGTGGCGGCGCGTGCGCGCACGAACTCGCGGTTACCGCTTCGCTCCTCCTCGATGCATTTTATCAGCGCCGCCAGCTTGTCTGCACACTTAACCAGGCGCTTGAGCTCGGGGTCGGTCTCCTCAAAACGAAGAAGATCGCCGTAAACGGGGGCAAGCTCGGGGGGCAGCTTCTCAAGGAGCAGGTTCACCGCCGCCTTTTCTACGTTTTTGTATGAAGACTTGGTAGTGTCGTTAAAGTACTTGACGGGAGTGGGCATATCCCCTGTATATACCTCGGGCAGATCGTGGAAAAGCGCACAGCAAACGGCGCGTCCCACGTCGTAATTTTTATCATAATAAGTATTGCCGATGACGGCGAGGGCATGGGTCAGCACGCAAACGTCGGTGGCGTGCTCGGAGAGGGACTCCTCTGCCACGTTGCGCATAAGGCCCCATCTCTTTATGTATTTCTGCCTGAAGGCAAGCGCCCAAAAGCTGCTGCTCATTTTGCCAGCTCCTCTCCGCGCCTCTTGCAGGCGTCGTAGCCTTTTTCGATAATTTCCGCAAAGCCCGCCTCCTGCATAGCGCAGATAGCGGCATTGGTGGTGCCACCGGGGCTGGTGATGCGAGCGCGCACCGTGGCGGGGTCGTTGTCCACCGCAGAGAGCTTCGCCGCACCCAGCAGGGTCTGCACCGCAAAGCGCCGTGCGGTATCACCCTCAAGGCCGCATTCTTCGGCATAGCGCATTAGCTCCTCGCACATAAGGCAGAAGTAAGCGGGTCCCGAGCCGGAAAGGGCCATAACGTCCGCTAATTTTTCCTCCTCTACCCTTGCGGTGATGCCCGTGCCGCCGAACATAGCCTCGGTGGCCAGAGCATCGCTTTCCTCCGCCAGAGTGCCCAGGGAGTAGCCGGAAGCGCCAACCCCTACCGAAAGGGCAAGATTAGGCATTACGCGGACAATTTTCGTTCCCGCAAAGAGCGCTTCCAGGGCGGAAACGGTAATTCCTGCTAAAATAGAGATAACGGTAGTACCCTCCTTGATAAGGGGAGCATACATTTTCGCCGCATCCCCAAGGCCCTGGGGCTTAAAGGCCAGGACCACTATATCTGCGCTCGTAACGTCGCCGTCCTTTGCTAAATTTAAGCCGTATTTTTCGGCAAGGGCGGCGGTTTTCTCGGGGATGATGCCCTTAACGTAGATATTCTTTGCGGGATAAGCACCCGACTGCACCATTCCGTCGATAATGGCGGAGGCCATAAAGCCGTCCCCTAAAAATACCACCTTCGCTTCGTTTATGGGTCTTTTCATTGTCTTATCTGTCCTTTTCCGTTTACTAAATACTTGTAGATGGTGAGCTCGCGAAGCCCTAAAGGCCCTCGGGCGTGCATCTTTTGGGTGGCGATGCCTATCTCCGCCCCAAAGCCGAACTGTCCGCCGTCGGTAAAGCGTGTGGATGCGTTATGATTAACGCAGGCGGCGTCTATCTCCGCCTGGAAGCGACGGGCGTTATCCATATCCTCGCTGATGATGAGCTCGGTGTGCCCTGTGCCGTATCGGGCGATGTGCTCGATGGCATCGTCTATGCCGTCCACCGCCTTTACGCACATATCGAGGGAAAGGTACTCCTCTGCGTAGTCTGCCTCGGTGGCGGGGATGGCGCCGTAGCGCGCACACATCTCCTCGTCTCCGTGAAGGGTCACTCCCTTTTCCTTAAGTGCGGCGATAAGGGAGTCAGCATAGGGGTAGTCACGGCTGATAAGCAGGGTCTCCGCCGCGTTGCACACCGCAGGGCGCTGGGTCTTGGCGTTGATGACAAGAGCCTCGGTCATCTCTTTATTTGCTGTGGCGTCAACGAAAATATGGCAGTTGCCCACGCCTGTCTCCATTACGGGTACCTTGGCGTTCTCCACAACGCTCCGTATAAGCCCTGCACCGCCGCGGGGGATAAGCAGGTCGAGATACTCGGTGAGCGCCATCATCTCGTTTGCGCTCTGCCTTGAGGGGTCGCAGACCAGCTCCACGCACTCTGCAGGCAGGCGACTTTGGGAAAGAGCCTCTTTTATGACCTTTACCAAGGCTTTGTTTGAGTTAAGGGCGCTTCCGCTTCCGCGCAGGAGCACGGTATTGCCGCTTTTCAGAGTCAGCGCCGCCGAGTCCACGGTGACGTTGGGGCGCGCCTCGTATATCATACCGATAACGCCGATGGGCACGCGGACCTTACGGATATTAAGGCCGTTTTCCACAGTCCACGACTCCATCTCCTCTCCGATGGGGTCGGGCAAGGTTGCCACCTTGCGCACGCCCTCTGCCATATCGGCTATCCGCGCCTCGGTGAGGGTAAGGCGGTCGAGAAGCGCCGCCCCCGTGCCCTTTGCACGCTCACTCTCAAGGTCAAGGGCGTTTGCCGCGAGAATATCGTCCATGTTTGCCGTAAGGGCGTCTGCTATAAGGCGCAGCGCCTCGTTCTTTTCTTCCGTAGTTGCAATAGCCAAGGCTCTCGCCGCACCTTTTGCGCGGCTCGCCGCTTTTATCAGTTCACTCATATCTCTGTCCTTTAGGTGTATTTATTATATTGTATCATAAGTGTGCGTGCAAAAACAAGGGGGCTTTTTGTAAAAAGCCCCCTTGACCCCCAAAAACTTTTGTAATGGGGATTATAATTGGGTCTGCGCATAGAGATGAAGTAATATCTATCCGTGTAGGGGCGGGCATTGCCCGTCCGTGCAAAAGAACGATATCACCGCTTATAAAATCTCTGTCGCAAGTAATTTTTCCCTGACCAAAAAGCTTTGGGAGGGGTCATAGGGGGACCTTTTCACGAAAAGGTCCCCCTTAAGTCTTATCTTTATTTAGCCGCGTAGTTTTCGCTCACTATGAGCTCTCTGCCCTGGGAGGAGCAGATCCAGTTATAGAGGATGCGCTCGGGGCTGTCCTCTGCCGCATCGGCGCGGATAGCCACGTAGAAATCGCAGGAGAGCTTGTACTGCCCGGAGGCGATAGTCTCGTTTGAGGGGGTAACGCCCTCGTAGTCAAATATCTTGGCGCTCTCAAGGGTGCCCGCCTCCATATTAGTCAGATAATAGTAGACGGTGTAGCCCATAGCGCCGTCCGAGCCGTCGTAGTCGGCCACAGCCTCTAAAAGTCCTATCATAGAGCCGCTCATAAGGTCGCTGGGCGCCTTCATCAGGTCGTCGCCTAAGTTGATCAGCTTATCAAAAAGGGTCTGGGAGCCGCTGTCCTTGTTGCGCTGGAAGGGGACTATCTCCTCGTCCTTACCGCCAAGCTCCTGCCAGTTCTTTATCCTGCCCGAGTAGATGCCCGCCACGTCCTCGTAGGAAAGGTCGGTCACGGGATTATCCTTGTTGCCGATGAAAACGAGACCGTCAGCGCCAATGGGGGTCATTTCCACACCGCACTCGCTGTTCTCCATCAGCGCCTTCGCCTCCTCTGAGGGCTCGTAAACGAGAACGATGTCGAAGGTGCCGTCAAGAAGCCACTTGTAGTTATCGGTGGTAGAGCCTTCAAAAACGATAAGCTCGTCGGCGCTCTTGCGATCAATGCCCAGGGCGGTGGCTGTCACCGCCTGACCGAGAGGCTTGCAGGCGAGGCTGCCGCCCATCTTGGGGTAGTTCTCAAGGGTAAAGGCGAAGGGCTTCACACCGTCATCGGGCTCGGTAGGCTCGGTGGGGAGGGTGGGCGCCTCGGTAGGCGCTTCCGTGGGGGCTTCGGTAGGCTCTGCCGCCTTGCCGCATCCCGCCAAAAGCATACAGGTAATAAGTAAAAAGGCTAAAAGTTTCTTCATTTTTTATAACTCCTTTCAAAGTGTCACACCGACACAGAAATACGAAAATTACACGTTTTCATTATGATCTATGCTCACTAACAGTCTGCCGTCCTCGTTAAGGTAGGTCTTTAGGACTCCCTTTTCGGTGACGAAGGAGCAGAGGGAGGTAAGGGGCGCAGGGAAAACGACGCGCTCGCCCTCCACGGTGGTATAGCTGTAAAGGTCTGAATCCTTTACCTCACCCACGTACTCGCCCTCACTGTTAAATAGTCGATTTGAATTCCCGTCGTAAACCACCACGTAATCGCCGTATACGCTAACGGAATTTGTAAAGATCTCCGGGATGAAGATCTCCACTTGAGGGGTGCTGATAAGAGTGCCGTCATCGCTTATGAGGATAAGTGCGTCATCCTGCTCGTTGTAGGATAACTGCTTATATCCCGTGTGCTCACCTGCGAGGGTATAAATCCCGTCGCGGCACACAACGTAGCCATGCTCCAACGAATGCACGTCTGACGGGAAGACCACGCTCTGCGCCTCGTTAAAGCTCTCGTCAAAGAAGGTAAGGGTACATTTGTCACTCTTTACGGCGTATCTGCCGTCTACGTATCGGATGAAGCCCTCCGAGGAATAGACCTCGCGGAATTCGGAATCTAATACCACCTGCCTTTTTAGATCGGAACAAATGGCGTGCCCCAAGGCTCCGGAACAGAGGTATTGGTACTTGCCTACCTGCTGCAGGTCTTTATCTAAAAGGCGTAGCTTTGAACCACTCTCATAATAGATGATAAAGCCGTTTTCGTATTCGGTGTTGGCATTTTGCGGATGGGAGAGGTAGGGTGTACCGTCGCTGTGCAGATACTCTTTCGCCCTTACGATAAATCCCACGGATAAGCCGTTATATACCGCATACAGGTCGGGGGCACAGTATTTTACAACTCCTTCGCCGTGATAAACCTCACTTACGGCAGAGCCGTCGGAAGCGGCGACAAATGCACGTGTATACTCCACGGCATCTTCATCACTGTAGGTGATGCTCAAAAGGTATTTTCCGTCGTGAAAGCCTATATCCGTATATATGGGGTCTGTGACAAGGGTGCCGTCCTCGGTGCACAGCCCGAAGAAGTCTTGCTTTACGGTCAAAACGTCGTTTACCAGCTCCGAATAGGTGCTATACTCACGGGTTTCCCCAAAATAAGGATAGAGCGCTCCGTATTCATCCGAGGGAATCAGCTCGGGCATAGGGCCGTCATACCAGCGGTCAAGCTCGTCCGCCTCGTACTCCCCGATGTCGGGAAGGGCGGGCAGAAGGAAGGTGTTTTCGTCTCCTATAGGCGCGTATGGGTTCTCTGTAGGCGGCTCTGTGGGCGCCACCGTTGCCTCGGTCGGCTCGGTGGGCGCCACTGCGCCATCGGTCACGGCCGTTTTCCCACCGCAGGCGGTGAGCAGGAGTAGGGAGAGGAGTAAAAGTATTGGTTTTTTCATTTTTCAAGCTCTCCTTTCCTTGGGTGTTTTTTCCGTTTCACCTTATTAGACGCAAAAAATGCGAAAAGGTTACGGAATTTGCGGAAAATTTATATTTTATTCTCTGTGATGGCGCGGCAGCGTGTCATCCTGAGCGGAGCGCGTAGCGCGGAGTCGAACTGCGAAGCAGCACGCCGAAGGCGTGGGATCTCGGACGGCAGCCGTTATGAATGATAGGCTACCCTCGGGATAGAAAAACAATAAATAATCTCGTTGCGAATTGAAGAAAAACTTATGTTTTATTGGTAGCCTTAAACCCCTTGAGGCTGCCTGCATAGATCCTGCCCTATCGGGCACCCCTACGGGCTTGGAACCCCCAAAACTCGCTACGCTCATTTCGGGGAACCCCGCGGGGTTCGACTTCGCGCTACGCGCTCCGCTCAGGATGACAAGTCAGCGTTTACCGCTCTTAATATCTCTATCGCAAGTAATTTTCCCTTTATAGGAGTTTTTGAGGGGTTTAAGGGGGACTTTTTGCAAAAAGTCCCCCTTGTCATATCATATTACTCCGTCCACTTGTCAACGGTCTTTTTAAATTCTGCCATCAGCGCGTCCGCCTCGTTGACGGTAGGCGCGTGAAGAAGAAGGTAGACCTTCACCTTGGGCTCGGTGCCCGAGGGGCGGATAACGACTACGTTGTCCTTTTCCGTACGGTAATAGAGCACGTTGGAGGCGGGAAGCCCCGTGCCCGAGGTCTCGCCTGTCAAAAGGTCGGTGACGATACCCGTAGAGTAGTCGCGCACCTCTGCCACGCCCTCACCCGCGAAGGACTTGGGCGGCTCTGCCCGCAGGCCGTCCATCAGCGCCTTCATACGCTCAAGACCGTCAAGGCCCTCCATATAGATGTCGGTGGTCTTCTCGCGGTACACGCCGTACTTGTCGTAGAGGGCGTTCATAGCGTCGATCAGGGTCATACCCTTATTGTGGTAATACGCCGCCATCTCCGCGCACAGCATAGTGGCAACAACGGCGTCCTTGTCACGGGCGTGAGTACCCTTCAGGTAGCCGTAGCTTTCCTCAAAGCCAAAGAGGTAGGAGCCGTAGCCCTGCTTCTCGTAGTCGGCGATGACACCGCCGATAAACTTAAATCCCGTGAGCACGTTGTGCAGCTTGACGCCGCCTGCGTTACATACGGCGGTGACCATCTCGCTTGTGACGATGGTCTTGACCGCGTAGGGGTCGTCGGGCATGATGCCCTGCTCCTTGAGAGCTGTGATGATGTAGTCGAGAAGCAGTACGCCCATCTGGTTGCCCGTAAGACCCTCAAAGCCGTCCTTGCCGCGAGCCATAACGCCCATACGGTCAGCGTCGGGGTCGGTGGCGATGATAAGGTCGCTTCCCTTTTCCTCGGCCAGCTTAATGCCCAGCTCGAATACCTGGGGCAGTTCGGGATTGGGGAAAGGCGCGGTGGGGAAATCGCCATTTGGTATCATCTGCTCCTCTACGGGGATAAGGTTCTTGATACCGATGCGGGAGAGCACCTCGGGCACCATTTTGTAGCCCGTGCCGTGAAGGGGGGTATATACGATAGTCAGGTCGTCCGCCGCCTTCTTTACGGCG
>JAZQCR010000019.1:0-10479 GCA_045546375.1 Eubacteriales bacterium
TGCTATCGGCGGAACGCTGGCTGATCAGTGGAAGGAGTTTTTCACCTGTGACTCACTTCCCTCAGACGTACTTATGAGAAAGGGGCAGAAGCAGGTAAGCGGACGTTCCTCCAATACCAAGGGTAGCGATAACGTTATCTCCAATGGCTCGGGTATCGCCGTAGCCGACGGACAGTGTATGATCATCGTAGAGCAGGGAAAGGTGGTCGAGCTTTGCGCAGAGCCCGGTCAGTTCACCTATGACACCTCCTCCGAGCCCTCTATCTTTACGGGCGGCCTCGGTAAGGGAATCATTGATACCTTCAAGACTATAGGTAAGAGATTTACATACGGCGGCGATACGGGCAAGGATCAGAGAGTATATTACTTTAATACCAAGGAGATCCTCGATAATAAGTTCGGCACCGCCACCCCCATTATGTTTGAGGTGGTAAATAAGTATATCGGTCAGCGCAGGACCGTTCAGGTGCGCTGTAACGGTACTTATACCTATAAGATCACAGACCCCATCCGTTTTTATACCGAGATCGCGGGCAACGTCTCTGACGAGTACTTAAGAGAAGAGATAGACGGCCAGCTCAAGGCAGAGTTCGTTGATGCTCTTCAGCCCGCCCTTGCGGCTCTTACCGAGCTGGAGCTTCGCCCTGCGCAGATACCCGCTCACACCCGCGAGCTTCGTGACGCTATGCAGAATGAGCTTAAGAGCGACTGGGAGGAGCGCAGAGGTATCAGCATCGAGAAGATAGCCATCAACCCCATCTCCTTAACTGACGAGGATATGAAGAAGATCAACGAGATGGAGGATGCTGCTACCTTGGGACAGAATCCCTTTATGATGGCGGGCAGAATGACCGACGCCACCGCTAACGCTATGGAGAATGCCGCCGCAAATGAGTCGGGCGCTATGAACGGCTTTATCGGTATGGGTATGGCAGGCGGCGCTATGGGCGGCGGATTTAACGCAGCACAGAACTTCTATAATATGGGTGCTCAGCAGATGGCGGCACAGCAGACCGCACCTGCCGCTGACGGCTGGAAGTGCGCCTGCGGAGCTGTAAATACAGGCAAATTCTGCACCGAATGCGGTTCTCCTAACGGCTGGACCTGCACCTGCGGTGCTGTAAACAGGGGCAAGTTCTGCCAAGAGTGCGGAGCGAAGAAGCCCGACGGGGCGCCCCTTTACCGTTGCGATAAGTGCGGTTGGGAGCCCGAGGACCCCAAAAACCCGCCTAAGTTCTGCCCCGAGTGCGGTGACCTCTTTGACGATAACGATAAGAAGTGATAAAAATGTCTGTTTTACAAGATTTTAAGTGTCCCTCTTGCGGAGGAGCTATCGAGTTTGATAGCTCTTCCCAGCAGATGAAGTGCCCATACTGTGATTCGGAGTTTGAGCCTGAGGTCATCGCCGCCTATAACGAAGAGGTCAGCGCTGACCGCGAGGATGAGATGAGCTGGCAGACGGACGCGGGCGGCACCTGGCAAGAGGGCGAGGAAGAGGGTCTGCGCGTTTACGTGTGCAATTCCTGCGGAGGTGAGATCGTTGGCGACGAGAACACCGCGGCGACCTCTTGTCCCTATTGCAATAATCCTGTCGTAATGAAGGGAATGCTCTCTGGCGCTCTTAAGCCGGATCTGGTCATACCCTTTAAGGTAGATAAGAAGGCGGCAAAGGAAGCCCTTAAAAAGCATTATGAGGGCAAGCCTCTGCTACCCAAGGTCTTTAAGAGCGAGAACCGTATAGACGAGATAAAGGGCATATACGTGCCTTTCTGGCTCTTCGATACCGATTCGGAGGCAGACGTGCGCTATAAAGCCACAAAGGTGCGTATGTGGAGTGACAGCGACTATAATTACACCGAGACGAGATACTTTGCTGTTAAGCGTAGCGGAACACTCGGCTTTGAGAATGTGCCCGTTGACGGCTCTACCAAGATGGCAGACGACTTAATGGAGTCCATCGAGCCCTACGATATGTCAGAGGCGGTTGACTTCGGAACGGCCTTTTTGGCAGGCTATTTTGCCGATAAATACGACGTTGATGCCGACGAGAGTGTTGAGCGGGCAAATCAGCGCATTAAGCGAAGCACCGAGGACGTCTTTGCCTCTACGGTAAACGGCTACGCTACCGTCGTCACCGAGCATTCCTCCGTGCGCTTTAATAACGGTCGTGCGCGGTATGCGCTTCTTCCCGTGTGGGTCCTTAATACCACGTGGAAGGGCGAGAAGTATACTTTTGCCATGAACGGTCAGACAGGTAAGATGGTAGGCAATCTGCCTATGGATAAGGGCGCATATAAGAAGTGGCTCTTTGGTCTCACGGGTGCTATAGCCGCAGGCTGTATGGCTATATCTTATCTTATATGGCTTTTGTGAGGTGCGGGATGAAAAGATTTATTTCTGTATTTATCAGCGTGCTTCTCGTTGCAGTTTGTTCATTCACGGTAAGTGCTGTGGATCTTCCAAAGGTACTTGATAATGCCGATCTTTTGACAAGTTCAGAGGAATCCGAACTTACAAGCAAACTCGAAAAATTAAGTGAAGAGCTCTCCTGCGATATTTTCGTTGTGACCGAGGATCATATCAACGGTTATTGGGAGTACTATGCAGATTCTCTTTTCGAGAGCGGCTACGGTCAGGGTGAGGACGGTGACGGTGACGGTATCCTACTCTTAGTGGATATGGGCGAGCGTGAATGGCATATCATGGGTAAGGGCATTTGCGACCTGCCCTCTGACAGCGAAGCTTACGACTATATCTGTGTTAATCTGACGGACGATCTGGGGGACGAGGAATACTTATGGTGCTTTGAGCATTTTGCCGAACGCTCGGCAGAGGTGATCAAGACCCTTCGCAGCGGTGAAGAATTCAAGGTTCCCTTTGACCTGGGCTTCTGTGTAATAGTTTCCCTTATCATCGGCCTTGTAATTGCTTTCATCGTTACTGCCGTAATGAAGGGGCAGTTAAAGAGTGTTCGTGCCAAGGCGGCGGCAGGTGACTATCTGAAGCGTGACAGCCTGGAGCTTACCGACTCAAGGGATATTTATCTCTACCGTCAGGTCACTCGGATCAAGAAGGTGAAGAATGAGAACAGCGGTTCTTCCGGTCGCTCCTCGGGCACACGAAGCGGAAAATTCTAAAGGGTAGGTTCGAGCTATGAAAAAGGTGGTCACATTACTTTTCATCACTGCGCTCTTACTATGTGTTATATCGTGCGGCAAAAAGGAAACCGTTGCAACCCTTGAGGATAAGGGTGAGAGCCCTTCCGAAGCCGCCCCTTCAAATGAGGAGCCCGTGAACGTATACCCCGAGGCACGTGAGGACTATCTTCTGCCGCAGGATGATTTTTCCCGTCCTCGTACCGAAAGGGCAGAGCTTGTGATGATACATTTCACCAGCGCTGTTGTCGTCTCACGTGACGATCCATATAATATGGAGACGGTTCGTTCTATCTTTGAGGACTATCAGTTAAGCGTTCATTATATTATAGACCGAGATGGTGTAGTACGCTGTTACGTTCCAGAGGACAGAGTCGCCTGGCATGCAGGAAAGGGCACCTGGAACGGCGATGAAAAATACACCGATAAGCTCAACGAGTACGCTATCGGTATAGAGCTTGTTGCCATAGGCTCTGAGGGCGATATGGCGCAGTATCTGACCGCAGAGGAGTACGACCGTCTCGATGATAGCCTTAAGGGCTTCACAGACGCGCAGTATGTTTCTCTCGGCAAATTGGTTGAGGACATCTGCTCACGCAATAATATTCCCTTTGACCGCGAACACGTCATAGGTCACGAGGAATATTCACCGGCAAAGACCGACCCCGGTGAACTGTTTGACTGGGAACGCCTGATAAAATAAAGAATACCATCGGAATCACTTCCGATGGTATTTTTTTATGAGTATACTTGTATGATAGCGTAGATGACACCTACCGCAATAAGGGTAGCACCTGACAGCGAGCATACCGTGATCGACAGCCTTCTGTAGAAGCCCTTCGAACGAATGGTAAATATCAGCGAGACTACAAGAGTTGCAAGAGGCAGGATCACCAGCACGAAGATGATAAACGCTGTGGATACCTTCTCGGAGAACTTATCGTTGAAGAGAAATCCGAAGTCATCGTCGTAGTACCTTTCCTCTGCGTCTTCTATTAAGTCGCAGAGCTTTTCATTTGTTATCCTTCTGACAGAAAGAGAATCATAGTTATATGAAGCAAAAGGAGCTTCGTTTGATACGCTGATCCCGGCCTCCTTGTAATCTACGTAGTAGTATTTGTCCTCATAGATTATAAGTGAGCCTTTTTCCGCCTTGATGGTTCCGCGTTCGTTTTGTGCGTAAACGGGGAAGTGTGAACAGAATTCCAGCTCTAATCCACCGAGCGTGGTCTTTTCAGAGTATAGGTCGTCTCTTTCTGCCCGTAACTTATTTCCGTAGGGATATCGGAAATCTACCATGTATTTCTTAGCAGTTCCGCTGACTATGTCATTGTATTCCTTCAGCTGGTGATTGTTAATAAACGTAACGCTGAGGGTGGAGCCGTCCTTGTAGGATATACTAACGTGAACAATGTCCATGTAAGCGTCCGTGTCAAAATTTATGTAGTTCACCGTTTCGCTTTGCGCTTCACTCAGGCTGACGGTCATCGCCGTGTATTCAAGCTGGTCAAGGTCAAGCACAGATGAATTGATTCGGGAATATGTCTGCCCCGCAACGGTCATCTCCGTGAAGTCTTCGGAAAAGGTGACGTATGGGCCTGCAACAGAACCGATACCCAAGGAGAGGCAGAGCATGGTGAGCGCTGTTACTAACGAAATTATTCTTTTCATTGTTTCTTCCTCCTTAGCTTAAGTTCAGTTTTTTGTCAATAAGGCGGTATTGCAGGGCGTATATAAGTGCGCAGATAAGGGCGATGAAGAATATGGCTGTAAGCAGGGTCAGCATAATGGTCAACCTTGCCATGTTCTCGGGGATAACCGAGTACCAACGTGCGATGGAGTTTGTGCCGAAGAGCATAAATATCTGCAAAAAGAAGGAAAGCACGCTGTTTGCTAAGTAATAGATCGCAATAGCCTTGATTATCCTTGCCTTTTTTGCTACGACGGAGGCGAAGGTGATGCAGCAGAAGATAAACAGGGTAGAAAAGACTGCACCGAGCAGCATCAGCATAATTACCTCGAGCACATAAACAGGCGTATAGAAACCTAACTCTGTAAATAACTCTGCAAATGAGCTCCATATCCTTTTAAGCGTATCAACGAAGTAATGGGAGAAGATGTAGTCGCTGAAGCCTACACAGATCATTATAACGACGTCTAAAAAGCAGACTATAACGGTAATTAGCTGTACACACATGGCGGTTATCAGCTTGGAGTTAATAAGCTGATGCTTTTTCACCGGAAGAGTAAAGGTAAGGTATCCTTCGTCGGTAAAGAGGTTCGTATAGTATCTTCTTATTATCAGAATGACGGAAGCTAACACAAACGCCACGAAACCAAAGCACACAAGCACAAGGCCGATAGTCGATATTCTGTATATCATATCGGGAAGGGCTTTTTCGCTTGACATTACAGATAGGCAGATGCCACCGAGAACGGCAAGGACAGTCGAAGCTGCGGCCGCTATCCACCAGTATTTGAATATTGCCTTAAAATCGTATTTTATCAGCTTTTTTAACATCTGAATACCTCCTTAAACAGCTCGTCTAAAGATTTTCCCGTTTCGTTTCTCGTCTCTTCCGCATTACCCGAGAGGAGTATATTTCCGCCATAGGAAAGAAAAACGAAATCGTCAAGCACCTGCTCAACGTCGGTGATAAGGTGGGTGGTGATGATAATGGTAGCCTCGGGATCATAATTGCTGACAATGGTACGCAGTATATAGTCCCTTGCCGCAGGGTCAACGCCTGCTATAGGCTCATCAAGAAGATAGAGCTTTGCCGCCCTTGACATGACGAGCACGAGTTGAACCTTTTCTTTTGTACCCTTTGAGAGGGTCTTCAGATTTGCGGAATCGGGTATTCCGAGGTCTGCTAATAGTTTATAGGCTCTGTCCTTGTCAAAATCCTCGTAAAACTCATCGAAGAATCTGACGAGCTCGCTTACCTTCATTCTTGAGTTGAAGTAGGTTCGCTCGGGAAGGAACGAGATGAGAGCCTTGCTTTCCTCGCCTATGGGGTGTCCGTCAACCAGTATCTCACCGCCACTTGGCTGCAGCAGTCCTGCTATCAGCTTCATCAGCGTGGATTTTCCGCAGCCGTTAGGGCCAAGAAGTCCCACGATGCGGCCTGCAGGTATATCAAGGTTAAGATTGTTTAGCACGGGATACCCCTTTTTATATGCTTTGGTCAGAGCCTTGCATTCGAGAATATTCATTCGTTTGCCTCCTCTATCATTTTTATTGCTTGTTCGCGGGTGATGGACAGCTCACCCATGCTTTTAACGAAGTCAGCCACTGTTCTCTCCGCCATTCTTTTGCGGCAGAGCTCGATGGTCTCTCTGTCCTCGGTAACGAACCTGCCGAGAGTGCCCTTAGCGATAATAACGCCTTCGTTTTCAAGCTCGGTGAAGGCGTGCTGAACCGTGTTGGGGTTTACCGCCGCATCCAGTGCGAGAGCACGTACCGCCGGTATCTGCTCTCCCGGTTGATATTCTCCCGACAGCACAGAGCGTATGATGCGCTCAGCTATCTGCAGGTAGACGGGTCTGTCCTGTGTGAATTTCCACGCCATACGATCCCTCCTTGTATTACTGTGTTAATACAATGATACAACCAAAATATGGTTTTGTCAATATAAAAGTGAAAAATAGTATGAAAAAACCACGGAAGTTATTCTTCCGTGGTTGATGATTTCTTTACAGTGAATCTGTCTGAAAGCTGTGAGAGTATTATAGCGGCAAACATTATGATGCATCCTACGATTTCGTGAGGCTTTGGTATCTCCAAAAGAATTATTGCACCGCACAGCACTCCGAATACCGACTCAAGGCACATAATAAGAGAAGCGATGGTAGCCTCGGTATATTTCTGACCCAGTATCTGGAAGGTGTACGCCACTCCGCAGCTCAGTACTCCTGCATAAAGAATGGGGATACCCGCATTAATAATAGATGCTATCTGCGGTGTTTCAAAGATAAACATAAGAATGCAGGTGATGGTGCCCGATACGGCAAACTGCACGCAGGAGAGCTTTACTCCGTCCGTCTTTGAAACGAAGTTTTCCACCATAAGTATCTGTACTGCGTACACGATAGAGCAGAGAAAGGCAAGGAAGTCGCCTTTGTTTATCTCTGTCATATCCTCGGGATTCATGCAAAGGATCACAAGGCCTATAAATCCCACTACAACGCAAATCCATGTAAGCAAAGGAACCCTCTTTTTTATAAAAAGACCGATTATGGGAACGAAGAACATATAAAGTGCGGTGATGAATGCTATCTTACCCGAGGTGGTATACTCAAAGGCTGCCTGCTGAAGGTTGCTTGCAAGGCAGAGCACCACACCCAGCATGGCGCCGTAGATAAGCGCGTTTTTATTTTCGCTTTTTATCAGCTCTTTTGTTTTTTTGCTCTTGGAAAGCCCTATAATATCAGAAAAGAGAATGACGGGCATGAGGACGAGGGCGCCAAGCACGGTTCTGATACCGTTGAAGGTAAACATCTCTACGCTCTCATTTCCTACGCTTTGAGCGACGAAGCTTGAGCCCCAGATGAATGCACAGGCAAAAAGTATGACTATTCCTTTTAGTTGAGTTTTAGTATTCATAGACTATCCTTTTCTTTCAAAATCCATAATATTATACTTGATTTCTATCCTAAATGCAATAGGGTACTTGACCGCAAAAGCGCAAAATGATAAAATATAGTATAATAGAGAGGTATATTATGAAGATATATTCATCAATTGAAGAATTAATAGGAAAAACACCGCTTTTGCGTCTGTCGGCAATAGAAAAGGAGTTCGGCCTTGAATGCACTGTGCTTGCAAAGCTGGAGAGCTTTAATCCGGGCGGATCGGCAAAGGACAGGGTAGCAGTCGCCATGCTTGATAAAGCGGAAAGGGAAGGACTCATCGGCCGTGACGCGGTAATTATAGAACCTACTTCGGGCAATACGGGTATCGGACTTGCTCTTGTAGGTGCCGCCCGCGGTTATCGTGTCATTATCGTTATGCCCGATACCATGTCGGTGGAGCGCATACAGCTAATGAGCGCATACGGCGCGGAGGTGGTGCTTTCGGACGGTAAGCTTGGTATGAAGGGCGCTATAGAGAAAGCCGAAGAGCTGGCGCATACTATCCCCGGTGCATTTATCCCCGGTCAGTTTGATAACCCTGCTAACCCTGAGGCACACTACCTCACCACAGGCCCCGAGATATACGCTGATACCGATGGAGAGGTGGATATCTTCGTCTGTGGTATCGGTACGGGCGGCACAGTCACAGGTGTGGGAAAATATCTTAAAGAAAAAAAACCAACGGTCAAAGTCATAGGCGTAGAACCCGCGGGCTCTCCTTTTCTCACGGAAGGAAAAGCGGGCGCACACGGCCTGCAGGGAATAGGCGCGGGCTTCGCACCGTCTATTCTTGACAAGAGCGTATTTGACGAGGTTTTGACGGTCACAGAGGCTGATGCATACGCCTGCGGTAAGCTTATGGGCAAAAAGCAGGGCGTTTTGGTAGGGATCTCCGCGGGTGCGGCTATTTCTGCCGCAGTCTCGGTGTGCCGTCGCACTGAAAATAAGGGCAAGACGGTAGTTGTACTGCTTCCCGATACGGGAGAGCATTATTTCTCAACGGAGCTATACAAGTAATGAGACGTTACCTCGGGAAAACGGTAAATATAGTCATCGACCGTCCTATGGGCAGTTCTCATCCCGAGCACCCCGAGCTTATATATCCCGTAAACTACGGATACGTCCCCGAGATAATAGGCGGTGACGGCGAGGAGCAGGACGTATATCTGCTTGGGGTGGACGAGCCCGTTAACGAGTATACCGCGAAGATCATAGGTATTGTACACAGAGATAACGATGTGGAAGATAAGCTGGTTGCCGCGCCTGACGGTATGATCTTTGATCAGGCGCAGATAGCCGAGGCGGTCGATTTTCAAGAGAGATTTTTCGATTCACGCTATGAATCTCTGTATCCAAAGTCCTGCGGCGCTATCGTCTACAGACGAGGCATGAAAGGCATCGAGTATCTGTGCCTAAAGCAGACATCGGGGGTCTACAGCACACCGAAAGGACACATGGAGGCTTATGAAACTGAGGCAGAGACTGCCCGCCGAGAAATATTCGAGGAGATAGGTCTACACCTGGAGCTTGACACCTCATTCCGTTTTGTGACTGATTACAATTTGAGGGGAGGCAAGGTAAAGACACTTGTACTCTTTATATCAGAGTGTGTTGGCAAGCCTAAAATAGACCCGGGTGAGATAACCGAGCATAGCTGGCTCTCCTATACTGAAGCGCGAGAGATATTGCCTCATTGGTATACTGAGGCTCTTGAAAAAGTTAATGATATGCTAAAATAATAATCCCCCCGCATAGCGGGGGGTATTTCAGTTTCGGGCATAGCCCTACCCGATACTGGCGACGCACAAGTGCGTTTTAGATTGGCCTGCCAGCCATGCAATTGTTACTTACTACCCATAAATGGGTCCCGTGGGTCAAACATTGCTATTTGATCACTTTCTTTGTCTTGCTTTAGCTGGTCGGCTATATATTCTTTTATCGCTTTCGTGTTTTTACCCACGGTATCTACGTAATATCCCTTGCACCAAAACTCGCGGTTTCGGTATGCGAATTTCATGTTTCCCCATTTCTGAAAAATCAGCAATGCACTTTTGCCTTTGAGATATCCCATAAAGCCCGAAACGCTCATCTTGGGCGGGATGCTTACCAACATATGTATATGGTCGGGACATACTTCTCCCTCTATTATTTCTACCCCTTTCCATTGGCATAATTTTCGAAGTATTTCCCTTATCTCTAACCGGTTTTCTTCGAAAAACACCTTTCTCCTGTATTTTGGCGCAAAAACTATATGGTACTTGCAATTCCATTTCGTATGTGCTAAAATGTTTGTGTCTATGTTTTGTTTTTTCATAGATAATCCTCCGTTTGTGTTTTTTAGTTTCGACTGGCAGGTCAATTCTAATTATACCACAAACGGAGGATTCTTTTCATCGGTTAACCTATATTGAACCACGCGACTATCGCGTCGTTTTCGTTATACAAAAAAACACCGCCTCTTACGAAGCGGTGTTTGAAATTTTTCAATTTAGAATTAGCCGTTGATCATCTTTGCGATCTCTGCGCCATAATCCTCTTCTCTCTTCTCAATACCAGCACCCTTGTCAAAACGAACGTAGCCGGTAACCTTAATGTTGCCGCCAAGCTCCTTAGCAACGGAAGCAACATACTTACCAACGCTCACAGAGTCGTCCTTAACGTATGCCTGCTCAAGAAGACAGTTGTTCTC
>JAZQCR010000020.1:0-2990 GCA_045546375.1 Eubacteriales bacterium
TTGTAGCTAAGTGTTGTCTTCCTAAGACCGCTTGGCCTCCGACTTACCTGGAATCCGCCGCTGTCAGTCAGGGTTGGGCCAGTCCAGCCGGTGAATTTCTGCAGACCGCCCAGTTCATGCACCAGCGCGTCACCGGGACGGATGTGAAGGTGGTAAGTATTTGAAAGTTCGACCTGGCAACCTATCTCCTTTAGGTCAACAGTGGAAACGCCGCCCTTGATCGCCGCACAGGTACCTACGTTCATAAAAACGGGAGTCTGTACCGTGCCGTGTACGGTGGTAAAGGTGCCGCGTCTTGCTTTACCCTCTTTTTTTAGTAGCTTATACATATTATATCCTTTTAAATTGCTTTTCTAATTCGTATTTGGTAAGTTCAAAGGCAACGGGTCTGCCGTGTGGACAGTACTTGATAAAGGGCAAGGACAAGAGTCTATCACATATCCACTTGATATGCTCCATATCATATTCTCTGCCTGCCTTTATCGCCGCTTTACAAGATGCCTGATACAGAGCCTTCTCGTATAAGACCTGCTTGGAAACTCCGACAGTCGTCTGAATATCAGCAAGCTTAGCACCAAGGGATTCTATAAAGGCGGGAACATCCTCATCCTTTAAAATGTTAGGAACGTACTGAACGAAAACCTTTGCATTTTCTTCATCAAGCTTAATATCAAGCCCCATACGCCTTATTTCTTCAGCATACTCACTGATAGCAACATAAGAAACAGCATCTAACTGTACCTCGATAGGTATAAGGAGCATCTGAGATGCGACCTCGGCTTGCTCCATATTCTCCTTCATCTCCTCAAACAGGATGCGCTCATGTGCCGCGTGCTTATCAATAAAGATTATTTTATCGTTGAGCTCAACTATAACGTAAGAATTAAATGCCTCACCAACTATCTTGTAGTATGGCACCTCGTACTTACGCTTCTCCGGTTTTTTTCGAGGAGCTACGTCATCCCAGGAGTAATCAACAGGCGGTTTATTCTTTAATTTTTCCTCTATCTTCCGTTCTTGTATCCTCGTTTCGGGGGAAACGAACTCAAGATACTTCTTGCGATAGGATTCGCTTGGGCGAAGCTCGTCTACCGGGATAGGATCCTTCTCCTGCTCAACGGAATTATCGGGAGTGAGCCTCATCTCGTTCATAGTGATCTGAGACTTCTTTAATGACTGCCTTTGTTCGTCAATGATCGGAACAAACGCATTTATAATCCGCTGATTATCCTTTTCAATAGACGTTTGAGGGCGTTGCACCTTCTTAACGAGAGCAGAACGGGCGGCAAAATAGATAAGATCAAAGATCATCTTCTCGTTTGAGAATTTAACCTCGAGCTTAGACGGATGAACGTTACAGTCCACGCGTGCAGGATCAAGCTCTATATTGATCACGCAGGTAGGATGTCTGCCCACAGGTATATAGGAATCAAATGCCTGCTTTATGGCGGCATATGCAGTCTTGCTCTTAACAAATCTACCGTTAACGAAGAATAACTGCATATTAGAGTTACCCTTTGTATTTTCGGGAGATCCGATAAAACCCGATATCTTATACAGATCTTCCCTTGTAGATACAGGCAAAAGCTTACCCGCAAAATCTCTGCCAAATACGGCGTATATGGCATCAAGAAGCTTACCCGAGCCCGGAGTTGCAAACTTCATCGCGCCGTCAACGATATACTTAAAGGTGATATCCGGACGGGATAAGCACATACGCTCCATAACAGCGGTAACGTACATACCCTCAGAAGCATCCTTCTTTAGGAATTTGCGACGTGCAGGCACGTTATAGAAAAGCTCTTCAATTATAATGGTCGTACCATTCTGGCATCCCGTTTCAGAGCATTCAATGACCTCGGGGCCGTGACATTCAAGTAATGTTCCGAATTTATCCTCGATCCGCTTGGTCATTATGCGAAGCTTGGAAACCGAAGAGATAGCCGCAAGAGCTTCTCCTCTGAAGCCAAGTGTCTCGATGCTGTCAAGATCCTTTTCTTCCTTGATCTTGCTCGTGGCGTGTCGCTTAATTGCGTTGGGTACGTCCTCAGGCGCGATGCCGCTGCCGTTGTCCGTTACCCTCATAAAGGAGATGCCGCCGTTTCTAATCTCGACGGTCACGGTGGTGGCGCCTGCATCGATTGAATTTTCAACCAGCTCTTTGACTACAGAGCCGGGACGGTCAACGACCTCGCCCGCGGCGATAAGATTCGCCACGTGGGGATCCAGCAGATTAATTCTTCCCACCGTTATATCCTCCTTAATCTAACATTTTCTTTAGCTCATACACAAGGTTCATTGCCTCTATGGGCGTAAGCGTCTCGGGCTGCGTTTGCATAAGCTTTTTCTTGATCTCTTCGAGATTACAGTCATCAAGAGTAATGTTCTCAGCTTCGTTAGGTAGTACCGCATTAGATGGCAGGTGCATGATCTGCTCGCCGTTGATAATCCCTTCAAGAACAGCCTTCGCCCTCTTGATAACCGGTGCAGGCACGCCTGCAAGCTTTGCTACCTCGATACCGTAGCTTTCATCTGTAGCTCCGCGGACTATCTTACGAAGGAAGGTGATATCGTCCCCCTTCTTCTTTGCGGCGATATTGTAGTTACGAACACCATCTACCTCACCCTCAAGGGCGGTAAGCTCGTGATAGTGGGTTGCAAAAAGGGTCTTTGCCATTATCTTCTTTGAAGCGGTGTACTCAACTACTGCTCTTGCAATACTCATACCGTCATAGGTAGAGGTTCCTCTGCCTATCTCGTCGTAGATGATAAGGCTTCGCTTGGTGGCGTTCTTTAAGATATAGGCAACCTCGTTCATTTCAAGCATAAAGGTGGAGTTACCGCAGGCAAGATCGTCGCTTGCGCCCACACGGGTAAATATCTTGTCACAGACACCTATACGGGCATCCGAAGCAGGAACGAAGGAGCCTATCTGCGCCATAAGAGTGATAAGGGCAACCTGTCGCATAAAGGTGGACTTACCCGCCATA
>JAZQCR010000021.1:0-8318 GCA_045546375.1 Eubacteriales bacterium
TTTTATATGCTATAATACAAAAGAGGTGTTAAAATGACTATTCCAAAAGAGATCAATGAGATCATACAAAAGATCGTAGGTATCAGGCTTGATGATATAAACCTCGCGTGCGAGATGATGATGTTCGGTTTCGGGAAGTATGAGCTACACTCCCAGTGCCTGACGCGTATAATCAAGAATAACGACATTCTTGTAACGACACAGGATTATCAAAATTGGGATGAAAAGGTGGATACGAATAACGACGAGTGGCATTTCGTTAATAAATTTAAAGGTGATATCATAGGCGGTACTGTCCTCACCCTAGAGTTAAGCTCACTTGGTGATATTAAGATACTGCTGGATAACGGTATTCGCATAGAGCTGTATATTTCAAACGGGCGCTCCCATCATTACGGTGAAGAAAACGAGCAATGGGTGTTTTTTAAACTTAACGATTTTTCTCACCCGTTTGTAAGTGTTTATCAAGGTTCGGTCGGTATCCGAGAGTATGTAGAATGAACAACGAAATGTATGATGATAACTTCGATAAAGCTGAGGAAGCTTTAAAGCGTAGCTGGGAGGTGCACCGCCAGGCCTTCGGCCCCATAATAGAGCCGGCCTTTGCGGAGGATACGCAGGCACGGATCCACTTGATCGCCGCCCTAAATAAAATAAGCAGACGAAAAACGAAGGAGGGCCTCGTGATGCTCAAATCACTTGAGCAGCACTGTGTCTATGACGAGGACAAGGCTGCTTTGTTTTTCTTTGTCGGCCTTGCTTACGAGATGGCAGGGAACAGCGAGCAGATGCTAAAGTGGTATAAGAGGTCCTGCGAGATAGGACACCGTTTCTATATGCCTTATGCTAAGATAGCTAAATACGCACATATGGCCGCACGCTTTGATGAATCCTTTGACTTCTACGGTAAGGCGGTCGAATGCATCCTTGAGCTGCCCGAAGAGGACAGAGAACTGCCTGTCGTTGGCGCCTCATACGTAAATATGTGCTCGTGTCTGACAATGATGCATCGATATGCTGAGGCTGAAAGAGTGATACACGAGGCGAAGAGATATCCTCTCCCGCCGGGGTATCAGGCTACACATGCGATATTGTACGCTGCTTTAGATAATGAAAAAGGGGTGGGCGAATGCATCGACGAGCTTAAGCTCACTTGTCCTGAGTGGATAGAGCATATCTCTGAAATGACCTCTCAGATAATGACAGGGACACACCCGCACTTCTGCCACTGTGGGGTTGCACCTAATAATGTCCAAGACTTTTGGAGATGGTTTATAACCAATGAGGCAGAGTTGTTGTTTGGGCTAAAGACAAACAGTAAAGGTGTCGTGTCATCACTAAAAGAAAAACTCCGTGGAGTTTTTCCGTTTATGGAAAAGGAGCCCGGCTTTGCGTTTCGTTCGGAGGGAGCGCTCTTGCACGTGACCTTTTACGATTATTATGCCATAGCGCTACACTTTGGATATGAGGAACTTATTTCAGGCTGTCCCAAAGAGCTATGCGATCGTTGGTCGTTTAACGTTGAGCATTAAAAAACAGTTTGCGAAAGCAAACTGTTTTTATTATTCGAAGTTTTCAATTCGTATCTGGTTTGTATCCAGTATATAATGAGCCCTTTTCATAGTCTCCTTTGCCTCTTCGCTTAAGTGCTTGTACGGCTCCGGGTCAAGGGGCTCGTTTGTGAATTTATTTAAAACCTTTAGGCCTGCGGCTGCGTTTTCGCCGTAAAGGATATCGGTTATAAATCCGCCTATTGACATATTATTTTGTCCGAAGACTTTGCCCTCTGTGCTTTCGGCGAGCAGGTTCTGTCCAAACATGACCGAGTGACTGTTTTTTATCCCAAAAAGGGACAAAACGGTTGGTGAATAATCTATGTGAGAGCCTGCGGTGCTGACGGTCTCGCTTATTCCGCTATGGGGAATGTGAATAAACAACGGTATTTTGTAAAGCTCCTCCTTGGTGTATTCTTCGCCCATCACTTCGCTTGTGAAGCCACCGTCGTTTTTAAGGTTAAGGCCGTAGTGATCTCCGTACAGAGTGATCACTGAATTATCATAGAGACCGTTTTCCTTAAGCAACGCTAAAAATTCGCCTATTGCTTCATCGGCGTATCTTATGCTCTGAAGATAGTTGCCGAACATGGTGCCCTCATGTTCATTCTTCAAGGATAAGAGCTGATGCTCGGGTGGCATATTATAGGGATGGTGTGAAGAAAGGGTTATCAAAAATGCGTAGAAGGGTTGCTCATAGGTGACCAGGTACTCAATCGATTGCTTAAAAAATTCACTGTCGGAAATACCGAGTCCTATGGTCTCGTTGTTACTAAAGTCATCCGTGCCGTTTATGAAGTCGTCAAAGCCTTGACCCGGGTACGTTACACTGCGATTCCAATATTCCTTGTTGCCGTATCCGTGAAAAACGTATGCACCTTTGAATCCGTTATCCTTAAGAATGTGTGGTAATCCGTAATAGTCGTTGTCGGAATACTTGAGGTATGCCGATTCGTTTGATGGCGGATAGAGGGAATTGTGTACCATAAATTCAGCGTCGGAGGTGCCGCCTCCGCCTATGTTGCACCAATAGTAGTTATCGAAGTATAATGTGTCATTACCGATGAGCTTGTTGAGATTAGGAGTGATCTCCTGTCCGTTATAGGTGATGCCTATGGGGTATTCATTAAGTGCCTCGATCTGGATATTAATAAGATTCTTACCTGCTGCGATGCCTTTATATTTGCTCTCGATATCCGTTTTGCCGATATAATCGTAAGGGTCCGCATCAGAGCCGCTCCCATCAGGAAATACCGTGCTCAAAAGGTCGCTTGTGTGGTAAAGGAAAACGTCTCTCTTAAGCACCTCGAAGTGGCCGCCGTTAAGCTGTATACATACAAGGCTTGAGGTAGCGGCGACAAGGCAAAGACCGCAGACGCCTGCTATAAAATATCCGAATAGATGCTTGAACTTGTATTCAAAAAACGAAGCGATCCTTTTTCTGAAAAACAGGTAGAGCCCTATAAATATTAGATCCGCCAGATAGATAAGGTGGGAGAAGTGTAATATTGCGGCGATGCTGTCGCCCACACCGGTTGCCTGACCCAAAAGTGACAGGCTGACGAGCTTGGGAAGGGCGCCGTTAAAATAGCTTGCAAAAAGTCTGTCAACAAACATCAGCAGTGACATTGCCGTATACGCTATCAGCAAGGGAACTGTCGGACTTAGTCTTTTGAAGAGGGAGAATGACAAAAAGACAAGGATCACGATAGCGGCGGTGAAAAGGGAAAGGGCAGAGGAATAGACCTCTAAACCCGTATAATCGTAAAAATAGAAAGACTTTAATACGGTCAGCACAAGTATCATGCCAAGCTCTATGAAGGGAAGAGCGCTTCGTCGGGGACTTGTGATGGGCAATTCTATATTCTTTTGAAATGTTTCTTTATTCATATACGACCTCATAATATAGTTGGATTATAACATATTATAAATGCAAAATCAATTAAAGTCATTACAAAATATTTGACACGTAAGGCAAAATAAGTTATAATACTAAGGAACCGAGCTACGGGATCGCGTAATATCATACCGAAAGGCCGTATTACGAGGAAAGTCCGGGCTTCACAGGGCAGGATAACGGATAACGTCCGCCGAGGGTGACCTCAGGGAAAGTGCAACAGAAATAGACCGCCTCTTTTGAGGTAAGGATGGAAAGGCGAGGTAAGAGCTCACCTGCACACTGGCGACTTTGTGCAAATGTAAACCCTATCCGAAGCAACACCGTATGCAGAATGCCGCAAGGCAGTATTTGCCCGATACTTTTCTGCGGGTGGCACATAGGCTCACCTATGGAGCGTCGTGGTAACACGCCGTCACAGATAGATGATCCCGATGACGAATGTCAACAGAACCCGGCTTATTGCTCGATTCACGTGTATTCAGGGTCGCTTTTGCGACCCTTTTTGGAGAAATAATGGCAAAAGTCACCTTTGATAAAACACCGATAATATTAGCGCCTATGGCGGGCGTCACCGATCACGCCTTTCGCTTAATATGTGCAGAGCTTGGAGCGGATATGTGCGTTACCGAGATGATAAGCGCAAAGGCCGTCCAGTTTAACGACAAGAAGACCTATGAGCTTGCGCGTATCGGTGAGGACGAGTGCCCCTGTGCCCTTCAGCTTTTCGGCTCTGATGCCGATATCATAGCGGATAGCGCAAGTAGGCTGATAGCCCACGCGAGAAACGGAAACGGAGCAGTCCCCGTAATGCTTGATATCAATATGGGTTGCCCTGTTAAGAAGGTGGCGGGTAACGGAGAGGGAAGTGCTCTTATGAAGACGCCTTCTCTCGTTGGTGAGATCGTCCGTAAAAGCGCCGAGTGCGTAGACCTACCCGTATCCGTTAAAATACGTGCGGGATGGGACGTAAACAGCAAAAATGCGCCTGAGATCGCGGCAGTTGCCGAGGCAAACGGCGCTTCTCTTGTTACCGTCCACGGTAGAACGAGAACACAGATGTACACACCCGGTGTGGATTACGGTATAATTGCCGAGGTGAAGGCGAACGCAGGTATACCCATCATCGCAAACGGCGATATATATAATGCAGAGGACGCGTTACATGTGCTTGAAGTAACCGGGTGCGACGGCATTATGATTGGCAGAGGAGCCCTTGGTAACCCATTTATCTTTAGTGAAATAAAGTGTGCTCTTGGCGGCAAGCCGTTTGAGCGGCCGGCGCCCGAGACGGTCATTAGCTATGCAAAAAAGCATCTCGAACTATTGGTAAAGGAGAAAGGCGAGGTGGGCGTTCTTGAATTTCGAAAGCACGCTGCCTGGTATACCAAGGGAATGCGTGGCGCTGCCGAAGTCCGCAGAAGTATGAATTCTGCCGTAACCTGCGAGCAGATGCACGAGCTGTTTGATTCTTTGATATAAAAAGTCATCAAGTTAAAACTTGATGACTTTTTCGTTTTTGGATGATTCGTAAACGGAGAGGATGAGCTTAACCGACTCCGTTGCTTTTTCGGGACCGTTTGCCACCTCTGTATCATTATCTATGGCATTAATAAGGTCGATGTACTCAAGCTTATGACCCAGGTGATTGATTGCGGTAGGATCGCTGGCTCCGCTATGTGTCCTTTTTGCTTCAAGATCGATGGGACAGGGGGCATCAACGTCCCACTTTTCAATTGTATCCTCGCAAAGGGTTATACTACCCTTTGTTCCGCAGATCTGGAATTTTCTGTCATATCCGGGGTATACACAGGTGGTTCCCTCGATAACACCTATACCTCCGTTTTCGTATGTAACGATGGCGGCAGCACAGTCCTCGACCTCAATGTCGTGAAGAAGTGTCTTTGTAACTGCAGTAACACTTTTAGGCATTCCAAGCAGGTAGATCATCAGGTCTACTCCGTGTATGCCCTGGTTCATCAGAGCCCCGCCTCCGTCAAATTTTACGGTTCCGCGCCAATTGGAGTTCTTATAGTAAGATTCTTCACGGTAGTACTTCATATAACAGCCGCTGTTGACCACCTTGCCGAGCAGTCCGCTGTCAATGGCCTCCTTAACGACTCTTGTTGTTTCAGAAAAACGGAGCTGGCAGATGACCTGGCACTTTCTGTTATATTTTTTTGCCGCGGCAACTACTCTTTCGCAGTCTTCTACTGTAAGTGCAAGAGGCTTTTCTACGATAACGTGCTTACCCGCTTCCATTGCCTTTATGGCGATGTCGGGGTGTGTGCCGCTTGGCGTACAAATGCTCACGATGGAGATCTTGTCCTCGCTTAATAATTCTTCGAGTGTAGAATATGCAGTTATATTGTGCTTTTCTGAGAATTCTTTACCTTGAGCAAGGTCGGCAGAGTACACGCCGAAAACCTCGGCATTCTCTATCTCGGCTATGGCGTTCATATGATGAACTGCTATATTGCCGCAACCTATCATTCCTACGTAATGCTTATTTGTGAGATTTGACATGTTGTACCTCCGTATAATAATATTAATGATATCAAAAAGAAAAGTGAAAGTCAATAATCAAATTTGACTTTCACTTGGACAATATTGCTCTTGCTTTTTGAGGAGAAATACCCTTGACCTTCTTGTAGCATCTGCTGAAGTAGCTTTCGTCATCAAAGCCGCATAAAGTTGCAATATCGGTAATGCTGTCGGATGAATTGCGGAGCAGCACGTCCGCTATCATCATCCTGTAAGCGTTGGTATACTCGATCACCGTCATACCTGTTGCGCGCTTGAAAATGCGGCAGAAGTGGTGCTTGCTGATCTTGCAGGCATGAGCGAGCTCGTCAAGGGACAGCTTACGTGTATAGTTTGATCTGATCAGCTGTATTGCAGGCTCGATACTTTCGTAAAAACGCACGTTATCGTTTATATAATCAACGGGTAGAACGTCGTTTATCTCGCTTCTCATAAGTATGGCAAACAGTTCTAACAGCAGACCCCTGACCGCCAGCTCATAGGATTGTGCTTTTTCGGTTACCTCCTCGACTATTGTGAGCAGGATCCTTTGGGCTCTTTTGTTATTTTTGATCAGATTATTGAATTTCAGCCTTCCTCCGCCGAAAAACATTTTCATGTCAAAGCGGTCAAGATTATGTGAAGAAAAGAGATCCATACCTATCATAAACAGATGATATGCTCCCTGGCCGTCACCGTCGTCCAAGGTCGAGTGCAACTCATAGGGATTAATGATAACTATATCTCCCGCCTCAGCGTTGACCGATCTTGTATCTATTAAAACGGTGGAGGTGCCGGCTGTGAAATATTTTATCTCAAATTCTTCGTGCCATGTTCCCGATGCTTCTCGGATGTCTCCGACAAAAGAACGGCGGTCGGGGCACACTAAGAGCTGAAAGTCCTCTTTATCAAATTTAATTCTGTCGTGACGTTCGTTCATTATCTGATATTTGTTTCTCTTACGATGTACATAGGTCTATTCTTGATTTCCTTGAATACCCGAGAAAGGTACATACCGAGGATACTGCAAGAGAGCTCGCATGCGCCCGATACAGCAAATCCTATTGACAGCAGAGTCCAAATCAGGCTTTCGGTCAGGATCGCTGCAATTGCAAAGGCGATACAAGCTATTATGCTCAAAATGCTAAGCACCAAAAGGGCTGTCAGCGGAGCTACTGAAAAAGATATAATTCCGTCGACCGCATACTTGAAGAGGGAGAAAAACGACCATTTTGTGGAGCCTGCCGCGCGCTCTACGTTCTCGTATTCCAGCCATTTTGTTTTGAAGCCTACGTAACTGAATATTCCTTTGGTAAAGCGTCCCTTTTCGGGTAGGGTAAGAATTGCGTCGACTACGCATTTTTTCATTAGGCGGTAGTCACGGGCACCGTCCACCATTTTTACGTCGGAAACCGAATTAATGAATTTATAAAATGCTTTTGCAAAGAAGGAGCGAATGACAGGCTCGTTCTTTCGGGTAGAACGTCTGGTGCCCACTTGATCGTAGCCGTCCCGTGCGATTGCGTCATACATACTGCGAAGCATAAAAGGCGGGTCCTGCAGGTCTGCGTCCATAAGTGTAACGAGCTCGCTCTTTGCGGACTCGAAGCCCGCTATTATAGCTGCTTCCTTACCAAAGTTTCTGGAAAAGGAGATGTATGATACGTTTTCGTCGCTGTTGTTTAAACGCTTAAGTATTTCAAGGGTGCTGTCGGAAGAACCGTCATCCACAAAAATGTACTTAAAAACGACCTGCCCGTCAAAATTCTCCTTTTTGACGCGCTCCATCTCCTGATAGAATATATCAATTACAGCCTCTTCATTATAGCAGGGAACGACAACGGATATCTCTTTGTATGGGAAAAGAACAGAATTGTCTATAATTTTCTCTTCAGTAATGTTTTCGGTTAGAGTATGCATATCTTCCTCCGATCACAATTATTTTCATTAATTAGCATTATAACATATAACAGTAAAAAAATCAATAAATACGAATTTTCGTCTTTGGCATTTGGGTTCTTGGACTTATGCAAAAAGAAAGACCCGACTCATAAGAGTCGGATCTTTTGGCTATGGGCTACAAAAAAGATATTTTCGGCATTTTTGAGTATGAATTCGAACTCTTACCGTTCCTTAGTTAGCATTTTGCTATTATTAATATAGTTTCCATTTTGATCCCTATTTATTGGAACAGCAGTAAGGCAAAATTGCAAACAATGGCACGGACAAGGAATTTCTATTTTGTGTTTATCTTTTGCACCTCTGTACGTAAAGTCACCGCCACATCTAACTACTTCACACCAAGTATAAATTTCCGCCATAGCTCGAGGGCAGAAGCCTTGAGG
>JAZQCR010000022.1:0-4759 GCA_045546375.1 Eubacteriales bacterium
CCCGCAGTAAAGGCGTAAGTTTAGAACAACTTAATCACTGTAGACGGGACGTCGAGGACGCCGTCCACTACAAAATCTCTTCACAGCGATATGGTATCGATAACGCTATAATGATATACAGGCTTACTACACAGAAAAAGCACGTTTTGAAAACGCGCTTTTCCTTATGTTATTCCCTTACAAACACATAGTAATCGGTATCAAAACCGCCATAGAGATAATCACCGCTTTTCCATTCCATAATAAGATGATCTTTGCCATTGGCTTTTATCATCTCATAAGCACATGCAGTTTCATTCCACTTTCTCAGCACAAAGCCTTTAGTCCACTCCTGCATATCCCTTGAGGAAATGACTTTATCACCGAATCCATAATAACTTATAATCTCACCAAGAGGCTTGAATTCGACACTTGCAAAAAACAGTCTGTCATTATTAGTGCACTTGTCGGGGACAAAATCATCCTTCGTTTTGCAAAAGCCAACAGCCTTCCACTTACCGATTACCGTCGCATCATCCACAAAAGGCATATCAATATTATCCTTTCGTGCAAACTCGTTCACCGAGTACGCATTATTGTCGATCTGTCTTAAAACAAGCACAGTTGTTTTACCGCCATGTCGGTAATTATACGACTTATAATCGACAAACATATATCTCTCACCGTCATATATTTCTATCTCATAGTCATTAGCGGTCTGCATATGACCGTTGCGAAAGAACAGTTTACCTTTGGTCCAGCTATAGCACCAATACTGTTCACCTCCGGGAAGCAAATATATATCCCTATTGTTCATATACCGCTCATCACCTTTAGTCCCTGCGAAAAAATCCTCCTTTACAGCGAATTCACCTACGATCTCCCACTTGCCGACAACAACTTCATCGTTTTCAAATTCCGATGTAGTATCCTCATTCAGCGGGATCTCTTCGTTTAACAGCTTCACGGCATCACACGCTATCTCCACAGCATCATCAAAGCGTTCACCATACGTTCTGAAGCCCGATATACGCTGATACCCCTCCTCCGATATCTTTTGATCCAATCTCTCATATGCAGACAGTATGTCCGCAGGGGCGATCTTCTCTGTTTTCAGTTCATAATATTCATTCCTTTGTAAGATACTGATCTTCATTGCTTCTACTCCTATTATAGTTCGTTTTGCTTGAGACAGATTAATAAGAGTCTTTTGCAGTTCTTCCTTTTTTCGCTCGAACAAGTCAAGTATAGCTTCATCGGCGATGTTCTCAGCCATTATACTTCTGATCTCAGAAAGCGTAAATCCCGCATCTTTCAGAACAGTGATCTTGGCATAAACATCTATCTGCTCATTAGAATAATACCGATAGCCCGTAAAACGGTCTATATAGTCGGGTCTTAGTAGCCCTTCCTTATCGTAGTGACGCAGCACCGATATCTTTGTATTACATACTTTAGCGAATTCTCCGATCTGCATTTCTACCCCCAAAATCTTTTTACTAAGGTACCTTACGCCTGTATTATACATCTAACCTATGGTTGAGAGTCAATAGCCATTTCTAAAAATTTTATATTTTTTCAAAAAAAGCATAAATCGATCGCTCCGTCATAATAAAAGCAAGTATGTCATATCTTGTACCATGAAAAAAGCAAAGAAATTTATTCTCGACGGATTACTGCTCACCGCCACCGCCCTTATTATGCGGACGGTGGGTGTCGCCTTCAATGCCTATACCGCAGACAAGTTAGGGGAAAGCGGTATGGGACTTTTCTCTCTGGTTATGAGCGTATACGCCTTTGCAGTGACCTTCGCCACCAGCGGCATCAATCTTGCCGCCACACGCCTTACTGCCGAGGCGCTGGGCAGAGGAAGTGACCGAGAGGTGCGGTGCGCTATGCGCAGATGCATACTGTACAGCCTGTTTTTCGGCACGGTAGGCGGCGTAGGGCTTTATCTCGGCTCCGACTTCTTCGGGCGGGTGCTTATGGGGGATGCGCGCACGGTATCCTCCCTGCGTCTTTTGTCCTTCGCCCTTCCCTTCCTTGCCGTTTCCGCGGCTTTGGCGGGATATTTCACGGCGGTACGTCGGGTAGCGAAGAACGCCTTCTGCCAGTTCTTCGAGCAGATACTTAAAATAATCCTTACCGTAGCGGGCTTTGCGCTGTTACTGCCCAAGGGCCTTGAATACGGCTGTATAGCCCTTGTGGGCGCATCGGTCTTAGGCGAATGCTCGTCGTTTCTGCTCTCCCTCGCCCTCTATCTGCACGACCTGCACAAATATAATAAAAAGGGCGGTGACTACCGCCCTCACTTAACAAAAGAGCTGTGCAAGGTGGCCCTACCCGTGGCGGTCAGCGCATATTTCCGCTCGGGCTTGGTGACAGCAGAGCATATGGCAATACCGTGGGGATTAAAAAAATACGGACACAGCCCCGACGCCGCCCTTGCAAGCTACGGCGTCATTCAGGGGATGGTGCTGCCGGTTGTGCTGTATCCCGCCGCTTTTCTTAATGCCTTTTCTTCCCTTTTAGTGCCCGAGTTTGCCGAAGAGATAGCCGCAGGCCACAGCCGCCGCACCGAGCACATCGCCACCAAGGCCATAGGCGCCACTCTGCTCTTCTCCATAGGCATCGCAGGGATAATGATGAGTTTTTCGGATGCTCTCGGCATGGCAATATACGATAGCGCAGAGTGCGGTCACTATATACGCATCCTCGCCGCCCTTATCCCCGTTATGTACCTTGACGGAGTGGTGGACGGAATGCTCAAGGGGATGGGCTTTCAGTTTTACTCCATGGTGGTCAATATGATAGATGCCAGCCTGTGCCTTGTGATGGTTATCATCCTTGTGCCACGCATTGGTATTATGGGCTACGTCATCACCCTTTTCGCCGCAGAGATACTCAATTACGCCTTAAGCATAGTCAAGCTCCTATCCCATATGCGCTTAGACCTGCGGCTGTCGGCACGGGTACTGAAGCCCATAATATGCGTTATCGGCGCCACCACCCTGAGCCACCTTTTAGGCGAGGTATTCCCGCTTAATATCTGGGTGCAGATGGTATTTAGCTTTCTTCTCTATGTCTGCCTGCTTCTCACCACCTTTGCCATTACGGGTGAAGACCTACGTTGGTTCGGCGGCATCCTATTTACGAGAAAGCCTGCACGCATAAAGAGCAAAAACGAAAAGGTGTTTCATATAATCTAAAACCCTTGAAGGTATACCTTCAAGGGTTTTTCTTACTCTAACATCCTATAGAACTTCTGCATTTCATCGGCGTTGCCGAAGTCGCGGGAGGAGAGCTCTCGCACGTAGCCCTCGCACAGCTCGGGGGATTCAAGCATCGCCTTTAAGCCCTCGTATGTGCCCTCGGCGCCAATGGGGGTTATCATACCCAGCTTACCGTCCTCAAGCTGTTCCCTTGCGGAAAGATACTCGGAGATCAGGATAGGCTTGCAGAGCACCTTTGCCTCCTCAACGGCGATAGGCTTGCCCTCGTGACGGGAGGGCTGTGCGTAAATATCGCAGTTCTTTACGTAGCCGTAGGGGTTCACCGTAGTGCCGAGGAGCACTAATCTGTCCGCCACGCCCAGCTCTGCAGCTCTGTCGGTGAGCGCCTTTATATCTGCCTCGTCACCGCCGCCTAAGATATACCAACGGACGTTCTTTCCTTCCTTAACAAGTCGGGAGAGGGCCTCTACAGCGAAGTCATAGCCCTTCTGCTCGCTTACTCTGCCCACGGTGAGTATACGCTTGCCGTCAAAGTCATCGGTAAAGTTGTCTCCCACCTCCGCCATCTCGCGAATAAGGCGTGGATTCTGTATATTCTCCATCATCACGCACTTATCTGCGATCTTAGGGAGCTTACCCTTAAGGGCAACGTCTATTTTATCGGATACCGTGACTATCTTATCACAAGCATCGAAATACTTTCCGTACAGCTCGTCGTCCCTTTCGGGGTTGGCGTAGTCGAAATGAAGCCATGTGATCTTCTTCTTCGCCTTTACCTTGTCTATCATATAGAACATAGTCTTGTCACCCCAGTAGGCGACAGCCGCGTCGTATTCCTCGCTGATAGCAGGAAACTTCTTCATCATATGCACCCACAGGCGCATAGCGGTGAAGGAATGCTTCTTCGGGAAGAGCTTCATCTTGATAACGTAGGGGAGCAGTTCGAAGAAGACAAGAGGATTCTTCTTACAGAAGTCGTTCATAATGACCTTCGCCGCGTTGCCGCCGGTGAGGGTGAACATATCCGCATACTTCTCCATCTCTATGACCTTTATCTGCTTTGGGATAAGGGGCATAAATAATCCCTCTTTTTTCGCCAGCAGCAGGGTCACGTCGTATTTATCGTAGTCAATAAGGTCGGCAAAGGACAGAAACGACTTCTCCGTTCCCGCACAGTTCATTATAATGCCGATTATGAGTAGCTTTTTCTTTTCCATCATAGGCTCCTAATATATTCTTTTTTTATTGTACCACAAAAATGCAAAAGCAACAAGAGGATAATACAAAAAGACCGCTTTCGCGGTCTTTTCATTACAGATTATAGTATCTCTCAAACTCTGCGGGATGGGGGATAGCCGCCATCTCGGAGAGCTCCTTGCGCTTGGATGCAATGAAGTTTTTGATAAGCTCTTCGGGGAAGACGCCGCCTGCAGTTAAGTAGTCGTGGTCTGTCTCTAAAGCATCCAGAGCATCGTCTAAGCGTGTAGGCAGGTGCTTCAGCTTTGCCTTCTCCTCATCGGGCAGATGGAAGAGGTTCATATCGTAGG
>JAZQCR010000023.1:0-4548 GCA_045546375.1 Eubacteriales bacterium
ATCATAGAGATGCCGTAACATCTCCGGCGGTCCCCCTCCCACCGCTCTTCGGGGGAGGTGCGTGATCGCATCCGCGAAGCGGATATATCACGTTTGCCGAAGGCAAATATATCACACACCGAAGGTGTATATCACATCGCCGTAAGGCGATATATCACTGCGCCAACGGCGCTCGGGGGAAGTGCGTGATCACATCGCCGTAAAGCGATATATCACTGCGCCACAGGCGCCTTGCCCCTGCCGACATTATTCCTCTTGCATTAGCGCAAGGATTGTAGTATAATATATCTGTATAACTATCTTTATTAATAATATTTTGGTTTTTTGCACATATATTCGGTGTAGAATAGGAGAGAAAATGAGTCACGGCAAGGTTATCGCGGCAATAAGCACCCCATACGGCAAAGGAGGCGTTGCCCTTATCCGTGTAAGCGGTGAAGGGGCTATCCCCCTCTGCGAAAAGGTGTTTAGGCCCGCCTCGGGCAGGGCACTCTCTGCCGCAGAAGCGCGGAGCGCTCACTTCGGCACCATCCTCCGTGACGGCGAGGCCATCGACACGGGCATCGCCACCCTTTTCCGCGCTCCTGCATCCTTTACCGGTGAGGACGTGGTGGAGATAAGCTGTCACGGCGGCATTATGATAACCGAGGCTGTCCTTTCCGCTATTTTCGCCGCAGGTGCTTCCCCTGCCGAGGCGGGAGAGTTCACCAAGCGCGCTTTCTTAAACGGCAAACTGACCCTGTCCGCCGCAGAGGCGGTGGCAGATCTGTTGGACGCACATTCCACCGAGGCGCTTCGCCTCTTGGGCGCTAATGCGCGAGGGGCCCTTACGGAAAAGCTCTCGGATATATATTCCCGCCTGCAGTCGGTGGTGGCATCCTGCTACGTAGACAGCGATTTCCCCGGAGAGGACCTCTCGGATATGAGCGAGGCGGATATGCTCACCGCCTACACCGCCCTGCGTGATGAGATAATCGCCCTTGCCTCTACCTACCGTCTCGGCAAGGCTGTTTGCGAGGGCATCGACACGGTGATAGTGGGCAAGCCCAACGCAGGAAAAAGCTCTCTTATGAATATGATGTGTGAGAGTGAGCGCGCCATCGTCACCGACATTGCGGGCACCACCCGCGACCTTTTAGAGGAAAAGGTGGTCATCGGACGCGTCACCCTGCGCCTTTGCGACACGGCGGGCATCAGGAATACCCGCTCAAAGGTAGAGAAGATAGGCGTTACCCGTGCGGAGGAACGCATGCAGGACGCAGAGCTGGTGCTGGCGGTATTTGATGCCTCGGTACCTCTCGACCGCTACGACGCGCGGGTCATCGAGCGTCTGCGCACCTTAAACTGCGCTAAAATTGCACTTATCAACAAAAGCGACCTTCAGCGGCATATGGACCCCTATCAGTTAGGGGATCTCTTTGACCGCGTGATCTATATATCCTGCGCCACGGGCGAGGGTAAAGCCGAGCTGTACTCCGCCATCGAGGGGCTGTACGCCTCGGGCAACATAAACTACGACACCACGGCGGTGGTGACAGGCGCACGAGTACACGCCGCCCTTAAAGGCGCGTCGGATGCCCTTACTCACGCCATAGACGCCCTGCGTAGCGGCACAGCACCCGACGTTGCCGCCATGGAAGCGGAGATAGCCCTGTCCCGCCTTGGCGAAGCGGACGGCAGAACGGTGGCCGACGGCATCGTAGACGAGATATTTCACCGCTTCTGCGTAGGTAAATAAATGGAAAACAAGCGATTTTCAAAGAACGACGCGGGCTTTGTCTGCGGCAACTGCGGAAAGGAAGTAGAGCCCCTGGGGTATACCTCCAGAAACCACTGCCCCTTCTGCCTTTTCAGCCTTCACGCGGATATCAACCCCGGGGACAGGGCGAGCACC
Organism: Eubacteriales bacterium; assembly: GCA_045546375.1. GTDB lineage: Bacteria > Bacillota > Clostridia > Oscillospirales > CAG-272 > CAKSEI01. The sequence goes on from JAZQCR010000023.1 coordinate 1,895, forward strand.
TGTATGGGGCTTATGGAGCCCATCTCGGCATATCCCGACCCAAAAAAGGGCTTTATCATCAGGCATAAATGCCTAAAATGCGGCGAGATACGCAACAATAAGGCGGCTCACGAAGCCTCCGTTCAGCCGGATAACATGAAGCTTATCATAGCACTCACAAAAAGAGGTTACTAAAAAATGAAAAGATACCTTTACATCTACAATCCCTATTCGGGCGCACAGTCCGCAGGCGCAGACCTTGACAAGGTGCTGGGCATCTGCTACTCCAACGGTATCCACGTGATACCCCACCGCCTTTTCACTATGGAAAACGACACCGTCCTTGACGAGCTGCTCGCCGACACCGAGCACTATGACGGCGTTCTGATCTTAGGCGGTGACGGCACTGTAGGGCAGGTCATCGACAAGATGCTGAAGTTCGGCAACCACACTCCCGTGGGCATCATCCCGGGCGGCACCTGCAACGATTTCGCGAGAAACCTTATGATGCCTCTGACCGTAGCCGAGTGCGCCGCCGTCTTCTGCAGAGGAAAGACCGCCGAGATAGACCTGCTGAAGGTCAAGACCGAGGACACGGAGATGTACGTCTGTAACTCCGTCGCCGCGGGAGTTTTCGTAGGCGTTTCACATACTACCAGCCCCGAATTCAAGAAGGTCTTCGGCTCCTTCGCCTACTACATCAGCGCGGTGGGCGAGCTCACCGATATGAAGCCCTTCCACATCACGGTGGAGACCCCCGAAGAGACCTTGGACACCGACGCCCTTGTCTTCGTGGTGCTGAACGGCACCGACGTGGCGGGTATGAAGAATATGATAAGCGACGCTATCCTCACCGACGGCAAAATGAATATAATGGTGGTCAAGGACGGCAATATGATGGACCGCGCAAGCGCGGGTATAAGCGTTCTTTCACACAAGAGCGACAAGAGCCTCCTTGCCCTCACCGCCGAAAGGTGCAGGATAACCGTAGACCGTCCCCTCTCCGTGTCGGTGGACGGCGAGGAAGGCCCCAACCTACCCTACGAGATAGAGGTCATACCCCGTGGGCTCACGGTCTTCGTGCCCGAGGAATTTTCAAGTGAAGAGCAGTAACCTTCGCTCTCACACCCTGCTGACCTTCGACCTTTTGCCCTCCACCTCCGACTACCTGAAGGAAAACGACCTGCCCACAGGCACTATCGTACGTGCCAACACCCAGAGCGCAGGCAGAGGTCGGCGCGGAAACGGCTTTTTATCCCAAGCGGGCGGGCTCTACTTCAGCGTGAAGCTCCCACGATCTATGGCTGACGGTGAGATGTGGGCAGTGACCTTTATGGCGGCAAACGCCCTGTGCGACGTTATAGGTGAGCAGTCGTCCGTCAAGTGGGTAAACGACGTTTATATAGATGGGCGCAAGGTGGCGGGCATCCTCACCGAGGTTCGCCCCGACTCCATCATCCTCGGAGTGGGCGTAAACGTGAAAAAGGTAGAAATGCCCCCCGAGCTGAAAGAAACAGCCGCCTCCCTTGAGGAAAAAGGTATAGACGTGACGGCAGACGCCGTGCTTGAAGGCTTTTTTGCACATTTTGACAGTTATTTTGACGGGTGGGACATCCCCCTTGCCTTAGAAAAATACCGTCCTCGCAGTCTGCTGACGGGAAAAGAGATACGATATACCGAAAACGGCGAAATCAAGTACGCAAAGGCCGCGGGAATCGCCGACAACGGCAATCTCATCTGCCAAAGGGATGGGGAGACCTTCACCCTCTCAAGCGGCGAGGTACATACCGTTCGTAATACCATAGAGAAAGGATAAATACCAATGAACACCATTAAGTACGCTACCCGCGGAGTTTGCTCCCGCGGTATCGAGATCGACGTGGAGGACGGCATAGTCCTTGAGGTACGCTTTAACGGCGGATGCAACGGCAACACCCAGGGGGTCGCCGCCCTCTGCAAGGGTATGCCCGTAGACGAGGTCATCACCCGCCTCTCGGGCATCAAGTGCGGCTTTAAGTCCACCTCCTGCCCCGATCAGCTTGCGATAGCTCTTTCAGAAAATAAATAACAAGAGGTAGATAAAATGAACTACATGGAAAGTTACAACAAATGGATAAGCTCCCCCTACGTTGACGAGGCTACTAAGGCAGAGCTGAAGGGCCTCTCCGAGGAGGACAGGGAATACCGCTTCTTTGCGCCCCTTTCCTTCGGCACGGCAGGTCTGCGCGGTAGGATGGGCGCAGGGCTAAACGCCATGAACGTCTACACAGTCGCCTGGGCCACCCAGGGCGTGGCGAAATACATCCTGGACAGCGGTATGGCGGATAGGGGCTTTGTCATAGGCCGTGACAGCCGTAATAATTCCGACCTTTTCGCGCGCATCGCGGCCGAAGTCCTCGCGGCAAACGGCGTTAAAGTATACGCCTTTGACGGCATCCGCCCCACCCCCGTGCTCTCCTTCGCAGTAAGAGAGCTGGGCGCTATAGGCGGCATCAATATCACCGCATCCCACAACCCAAAGGAATATAACGGCTACAAGGTATACTGGTCGGACGGCGCCCAGATCGACCTTGACCAGGCAAAGGCTATCGCCGCAAATATTGAGGCCGCAGACATCTTCGAGGGGGTCAAGACCTGCGATTTTGAGGAGGCCGTAAAGGACGGCAGGATAGCCA
>JAZQCR010000024.1:0-2746 GCA_045546375.1 Eubacteriales bacterium
CCATGAATGGTTAAAGACTAACGTTGAAGCGGCAAAGATAATCAACTTTTTCCCGCACGCTGTTGGATTTATAATTACTTGTGGTTCGCTTTTGATATGGGGAGTCGGAGGTAACATCGTAATAAACAATCCGGCAATGATATCTGCAGGACTTTTGATAACCTTCATATCCTACACCTCGATGTTCTACGGACCTGTAAACTTCTTTGCAAACCTCAATGATACTTATCAAAATGCACTTTCCTCGGCGGAAAGATTGCTTGACATACTCGATGCTGAGCCTGAAAACAACTTCGGAGCAGGTAATAAGCTTGATCAGTTGAAGGGTAAGATCGAGTTCAGAAACGTAAACTTCTCGTTTGACAGATCCAAAAAGACACTGACGAACGTAAGCTTTACGATAGAGCCGGGAGATATAGTGGGTATAGTCGGAACTACGGGAGCAGGAAAATCTACGATCATAAACCTTTTGATGAGGTATTATGACCACTATGATGGTGAGATATTTATTGACGATGTGAATATACGTGATATAGATATGGAATATTATCGTTCGCAGATAGGCTATGTACAGCAGGAGCCGATGATGTTCCACGATACGATATTTAACAATATTGCTTACGGAAGCGAAAAGCCGCATATAGAGCAAGTAATACATGCAGCAGAGGTAGCTAATGCGCACGAATTTGTTGCAAGGCTCCCGGATGCATACGATACCGTTTTGGGCGAGCGCGGAATAGGACTTTCTGGCGGTGAGCGTCAGCGCCTTTCAATAGCAAGAGCGGTACTTAAAAACCCGAGCGTACTTTTCTTTGACGAAGCAACTGCATCGGTAGACTCCGAAACAGAAAGTCAGATTCAAGAAGCGATAGAGCGTCTGATAAGCGGACGTACCACTATAATGATCGCACACAGACTTTCCACTTTGAGAAAAGCGAATAAGATAATCGTTGTTGATAAAGGTGAGATACTTGAAATGGGATCTCCTGAAGAGCTTATGGAGAAGAAAGGTAAGTACTATAAGCTCATACAGATACAAACGATGTCTGACAAGATACGCAAGACCAAAGAAGAAGAGCGATTAGAATAAGTGATTTAAAAGAAAGTAGTGGTGAAATATATGGCTCGATTTTATATTGACGATGACAGCGCAAGGTTTACCCGTAAGGATCTTACGCTGGTGGATATGGAACTGTACGACGGAAGAAAGTTTGAAAATCTTGAACCGAGAAGACTTTTTCCCATGTCGGGAATCGGAAAGTATATAACACTCCTTGATGAAGAGGGAGTAGAAAAGGCGATAATTCGTAACCTTGAGAATATAATGCCTGAGTCGCGTAAGATAATAGAGGAATGTCTTGATCAGTATTACTTGATACCGAAGGTGACCAAGATAACGAACTGTGTTGAGAGGTACGGATTACTGAAGATATTTGTTGAGACGAACAAGGGCGATGCAGTAATAGAAATGCGGAATATTTTCCACGGAATTAAGCTTTTGTACGGTACAAGGGTATTATTTAGAGATACAAACGATAATAGGTATGAAATTCCGGACTTGCGCGAACTTGACAAAACGAGTAAAATGTTATTAGATGAATGGCTATAATTGATTGAGGAAAAAGAAGGAGAGAAAAAGATGAAACTGATTCTTGCAATAGTAAACAACGACGACAGCGCGAAGGTATCCTGCTCGCTGACCGAGGCCGGATTCTTTATTACGAAGCTGTCCACTACCGGAGGATTTTTGATGGTAGGAAATACAACGCTGCTTATAGGAGCGGAGGACGATCAAGTAAGCAAGGTAATGGCTATACTCAAGGAGCGTTGCGTTACTCGTAAGCAGGTAAATCCGCCCACAGCTACATTCGGAGCCGGACTTACAAACGGAAGCCTTCCCGAAGAGGTATCGGTCGGAGGAGCTACCGTGTTTATCCTTTCGATAGACGGTATGGAAAAGATATAAGAGGAATATAGATTGCTTGAAAAAATCGGCAAAACAAACAGGGAGGATAGTGAACAAGGATGAAAAAGAAAGTTCTAATTCCTATAATTAGCATAGTTGTGTTGGCCGCCGTTCTGTTCTTACCTATTCCTCAAGGCTCATACGATGATGGCGGTACACGTGATTACAATGCTCTGACATACAAGATTGTAAGATGGAATAAGATTATGGTTGAGTTGGATGAGAGCGGCCAACCCATTCATAACACGTATCGTAAAACGTCTGTGTTTTGGTGTCCCGACAACCAAAAAAGCATTGCCGAACTGTGGCAAATTGAAATGGCAGGTAAATAATATTTGAAAAGCGGCAAGGACTAAAACCCTTGCCGTGCTTTCCTTCGCGAAAATCACTCAAAAATTCTTAAATTTTTACGTAACACGATATAACACAGCACGTCCGGCAGTAATGTCGGACGTGCATTTTCGTCATAAAATTTTTTCAATTTTGGACGGGCCTACCCCTTGACTTTTTGAGCAAAAACGCATATTACTTAAGTAGAGAGTGGCATCTCTATACCTTCGGTTTTGTTCTTCGGGCAGGCAAGGTGTCCTGTTTCGGAGTCAAAATATATTTCATTTACGAAGGGGTGTTTCAAAGTTAAAACTCTCTAAGCAAGGAAATTTTCTGTTCGATGGCTTTAAGAACAGACAGAGGGTGGCACAGAAGATCCGATAACATAGGTTACGGATAGTGTCACGAATCCTCTGAGAACACGGCAGCATCACAAGATGAAGATCCTGC
>JAZQCR010000025.1:0-3960 GCA_045546375.1 Eubacteriales bacterium
CGAAGATTGCCGACTGCGCCCTAAGAGGCTACTCCCACCTGCAGTTTGTCATCGGCGCCTCCGACGGCATACCCGAGGCGGTGAAGGCTATGTGCGACGCCCGCATATCCTTCTCCCCCATGACCTTCCCCCATCAGCTTATGCGGGTACTGCTGCTCGAGCAGCTCTACCGCGCCTTTAATATCAACTCCGGCGGGAAGTATCATAAGTGAAAAATAAAAGCGGGAACCTTTTTGCAAAAAGGTTCCCGCACCCTCCCAAAACTCCCAAACAAGGGAAAAGGGATTTGCGACAGAGATGTGATGGCATCTCTGTTATTTTATTATGGGTAAGAGCTTTCCTGTCATCCTGAGCGAAGCGCGTAGCGCGAAGTCGAACCCCGCAGGGGTGCCCGATAGGGCAGGACCTATGACGGCAGCCGAGAAAAATGAAAGGCTACCGATACGATAATGACACCTCATCCACCACCCTTGCGGGCGGTCCCCCTTCTCCCACTGGAGAAGGCTAATGGTCGGCAGCCGCTGACGGTTTAGGGCTACCGCATCCCAACAAACAAGCGACAGAGATAGAATAATATCTCTGTCGCAAGTGATTTTCCCCGCATAAGTAATATTATTTAATTTCACTGATATCGTAAGGTGTTTCCTGATAGACGAAGTAGTTTAACCAGTTGGAATATAAGAGGTTAGCTCCCGAGCGCCAGGTGCATAGGGGCTCAAGGGTGTCGTCGTCGCCCGGGTAGTAGTTCTTGGGCACCTTGGGGTCAAGGCCTGCGTTCTTATCACGCAGATACTCTTTTTCCAGGGTGTCGGGGTCGTACTCCGAGTGGCCTGTGATAAAGACCTGCCTGCCTCCGTGGGTGGAAACGGCGTATACCCCTGCCTCCTCGCTCTCCGCTAAGATCTTTAAGGCGGCAACCGCCTCCACGTCCTCTTTCTTTGTATAAGTATGACGTGAGTGGGGCGCCATAAAGGTATCGTCAAAGCCGCGGAAGAGGATAGAGCCCTTGTGCACCACCTTATGTGGGTAAACGCCCGATAGCTTTTCGGCTAAGGGATACTTATTTATGCCGTAGTGGTAGTAGAGAGCCGCCTGAGCGCCCCAGCAGATGTGAAAGGTGCTGGTGACGTTGGTCTTACTCCACTCAAAAACGCGGCAGAGCTCATCCCAGTATCCCACCTCCTCGAAGGGCAGGTTCTCAACCGGCGCGCCCGTGACGATAAGACCGTCAAACTTGCGGTCCTTTATCTCGTCAAAGGTCTTGTAGAATGCCAGCATATGCTCTTCCGAGGTGTTCTTGGATACGTGGGTAGCCATTTTGATAAGCTCAAGCTCCACCTGCAAGGGTGTGTTACCCAGAAGGCGTGCAAGCTGTGTCTCGGTGGCGATCTTGGTGGGCATAAGGTTGAGCAGCGCTATCTTAAGGGGACGGATGTCCTGGGTGGTAGCGCGGTTCTCATCTATTACAAATATATTCTCCTCCTGCAGAGTCTTCTTTGCAGGGAGCTCGTTTGGTATGGTAATAGGCATTAAAACTTCTCCATAGGGTGAGCATTCAAATCCAAACTCCGTTTTGGGAAGGCGGATTTTCGCTCATCCTTTGTTAAAATACTCGGAAATACGTATAGTATTTCCTGCGTTTTTGTCGTGGCTGAACAAAAATCCGCTCTTCCTAAAATCTTCGACCGCAAAGTGAGGAGATTTTGAGGGATTTTTGTTTCGATCGTGCGCAGTAATGCCCGCGCCTTACAAGCGCGAGCGGAGCAAAAAGCACCGAAATATTCCGCTTTGCGGCGGGTTCGGATTTGAATGCTCACCCTAACGCGTTAAGAGCGTTGTCGATATCCGCGATCAGGTCTGCCGCATCCTCGATACCGCAGGAAAGGCGGATAAGGTCGGGGGAAACGCCCGCCGCCTCAAGCTCCGCGTCGTTCATCTGGCGGTGGGTGGCGCTGGCGGGGTGCAGACAGCAGGAGCGCGCGTCAGCCACGTGGGTCTCGATAGCCGCGATCTTAAGCTCCTTCATAAAGGCCTCGGCAGCCTTTCTGCCGCCCTTCACCCCGAAGGAAACTACGCCGCAGGAGCCGTTAGGCAGATACTTTTTAGCCAGGTCGTAGTACTTGTCCCCCGGCAGGTCGGCATAGCGCACCCAGGCGATGCGGGGGTCGTTCTTAAGGTAGGTGGCAACGGCAAGGCCGTTTTCGCAATGGCGCTGCATACGCACGTGCAGGCTCTCGATGCCCAGCCCCAGAAGGAATGCGCTCTGAGGGGACTGCACACAGCCAAGGTCACGCATAAGCTGGGCTGTTGCCTTGGTGATATAAGCACCCTCAAGGCCGAAGCGCTCTGTGTAGGTAACGCCGTGGTAGCTCTCGTCGGGAGTGCAAAGGCCGGGGAACTTGTCGGGATACTTAGTCCAGTCAAACTTACCGCTGTCCACGATACAGCCGCCGACAGCCGAGCCGTGACCGTCTAAGTACTTGGTGGTGGAGTGGGTGACGATGTCCGCGCCCCACTCGAAGGGACGGCAGCCAACGGGGGTGGCAAAGGTATTGTCTATGATAAGGGGTACGCCGTTCTCGTGAGCCACCTTGGCAAAGAGCTCTATATCAAGGACGGTGAGTGCGGGGTTTGCTATAGTCTCGCCGAAGAGCGCCTTGGTATTGGGCTTGAAGGCCGCGCGCAGCTCCTCCTCGGAGCAGTCGGGCTCAACGAAGGTAAAGTCGATGCCCATACGTCTCATAGTTACGTTGAAAAGGTTAAAGGTGCCGCCGTAGATGGCGCTGGAGGCAACCACGTGGTCGCCGCAGGATGCGATATTAAAGATAGCGAAAAGGTTAGCCGACTGGCCCGAGCCCGTGAGCATAGCCGCCGTGCCCCCCTCAAGCTCGCAGATCTTCGCCGCCACCGTGTCACAGGTGGGGTTCTGCAGGCGGGAGTAGAAGTAGCCCGAGGCCTCAAGGTCGAAGAGCTTGCCCATATCCTCGCTGGTAGCGTACTTAAAGGTGGTGGACTGGATTATGGGGATCTGTCTGGGTTCGCCGTTGCCGGGACGGTAGCCGCCCTGGACGCATTTTGTTCCTAATTTCATTATATATACCTCTTTTCGGGATAGATTGCACTTCTAAATATACATTGTAGCACAGTTTTTCCCTGTGTGCAAGGGGCAAGGATGAATACGAATAAGGAAAATTAAGAATTTTACCGAAAATGTTGACAAACCCGAAAACTTGTGCTATACTCTATCAGTCAGATTGCAACTAATATGGGCCATTAGCTCAGCTGGTTAGAGCAACCGGCTCATAACCGGTCGGTCCGGGGTTCGAGTCCCTGATGGCCCACCATTCTGACTTTTTTACTAAAGAAACTACGCTGTCCCTGACAGCTCAGGAGGAATTTTCATGACACTCGCATTTGGTATTATTCTGCTTGTATTAGCAGTATTCTTAGTAGTTGCCGTACTGCTTCAGCAGGGCAAGAATGCAGGCCTCGGCGCTATTTCCGGCGGAAATGAGAGCTACTACGGCCAGGGCAAGACCATGACCAAGGATAAGATCCTTTCCCGTCTTACCACCATCGTTGCTATCGTATTCTGCATTGTTGTTATCGTACTCTTTATGGTACAGGGCAAGGATACTACCACCAATACTCCCGTTACCGATGACGGTCACGATCACGTAGGCGAGAACGCATCCGAGTCCATCAACATTGGAAATACTACAGAGCCCTCTGAGGCACCTACCGAGAAGCCTACCGAGGCGGCTCCTTCCGAGACCAAGCCTGCACAGTAATAAAAACAGAATAAAGTCCGCCGTCGGCGGACTTATTTTTTGCCTGCGGCAAATGATGTGACCTTCGGTCAATGATGTTGCGCTTTCGCGCAAACGAAACTTTAGAGATGAAACTTTATCTCTATGATAAGACCCAACAAATATTGTTTTTCAGAAGTTTTTGAGGGGG
>JAZQCR010000026.1:0-30105 GCA_045546375.1 Eubacteriales bacterium
CTATTCTTGAGAAGATCAAGGGCGGTCGTTTCTACGCCACTATGGGCCCCGAGGTACACATCTCCTATAACGGAGAAAAGGTATCGGTAGACTGCACCCCTGCTGTGAAGGTGTCATTCTTCTCACAGAACTCATGGAACCGCGAGCGCAACTCCTACGGCGAGGGCATCACCCACGCGGAATACACACCCGCGCCCTTTGAAAGATGGATACGTGCAGAGGTCACCGATGCAGAGGGCAAGGTAGCCTGGAGCAATATAATAGCGATATAAAAAGGCATCTTACGATGCCTTTTTGTTAAGTCTTTCGTTATACTTTTTCACAATAAACTGCCATACTATGACTGATATAAAGCTTACCACCACGGTACCGAACAAAGCTATAGCAAAGCGCCCGGTTACACCGACTATCAGCTTACGATCCATTAGGCTCTTAAACAGCTGAAGCACCAACGGATGAACGAGGTATACAAGATAGGTCGCCTTATCCATTAGCCTTACAGGGAGAGGCATTCTCTCGGGAAGTCGGCGGGTGATCGCGTCGATCACGTAATAACAGAAGAGTATCGCGGATATGCAGTAAAGCACGTGGAATATCTCATTGTATCTGTTAAACACGGGATACAGCTTGCCATCGGGTGCAAGGTTTCTTACAAGCACGTAGCCGAAGACGTCCACCGCCGAGAAAACGCAGTAGGTGAACACCACGACGATGCCGCTCTTGCGAAGTCCTGCTATAAAAGGCTCGTAGAAACGACCCACGACAAGACCTAATATGAAATAGAACAGATACGAGGTGAATACCCTGTCGATATACTTAAGATATACTCTGATAGGATAAGCCACAAGCTCGGAATCGGCAGTAGCGAGCACCTTATTCAGCGTATCCGGCAGGTACTGCCACAGATAGATCATCAGAATAAACGCCACAGGCAGAAGAATAGCGGGTCTAAGCTTCTTTACCAGCTTTACAAAGATCGGTGCCAAGAGATAAAACTGCACTATAACGACCACGAAGTAAAAATGCGCAGAAAGGTTACCCACCAGAATATACTTGACAAGCGCCTTTAAAGAGAATACCTCCCAGTTAATGGTGACGAAGAAGCAAAAATACAGGCACACCCACAAAACGTAAGGAAGCACTACCCTCTTATACTGCCTGAGCCACGTGCCTACGCAGTCGTAGGGCTCCTTCATATTAATAAACAGTTTCACTCCCGAAAGGAAGATAAAGCCCTGCACCGCAAAGCTTGATAAGCGGAAAAGTGACAGCGTCAGATAGAAAGGCACGGAATTCAGCGAATATCCGCTTCCTCCCAAGGGCTCCGAGCAGGAGTGGATAAATATGACTATAAGAGCGAACAGAATACTTATATAGGATATTTCATTTTTTCTCTTCGCTTCCGCTATATCCGTAATTTCAGTTTTTTCTTTTTTCTTAAACATTTCAGAAATCAAACGCTCCTTTATTCTCGTGTATATCAAAAACCATATTGATAAGCGACTTATTATAAGGAATGAACTCGCCCTTATCCATCAATTCGAGTATCTCTTCTCTTGTGGCGTACCTTGCGTCTGAGACCTCGTCCTCCTGCAGCTTCAGCTTCTCAAGAGGCACTCTGCCTCGTACTATATAGCAGTCGGTAAAGGAATCGTGACCGCTTAAGGTAAATGCAGGTCGCTGTCCCGACTTGAAATTAAGCTCAACGCCAAGCTCCTCAAAGGATTCACGTCTCGCCGCCTTAAGTGAGCTCTCACCGAGAAGCACGCTGCCGCAGGCGCTGACGTCCCACATACCCGGCCATGATTCTTTCTTGTCAGAGCGCTTCTGGATCAGCATCTGACCCTTCATATTGAAAAGGGATACGTTCACCACCAGATGATAATGTCCCTCGGGAATGGGGTCCCCGCGCATAACGAACTGATCGGTCATATTGCGATCCTTGTCATAAAGATCCCAGAATTCGCCTGTCTTACCCTTTAGGAGCTTTTCCCGCTCTTTGTAGTCGGGAAGATACTTAGCGATAAGCGCGTAGAAATCCTTACCGTGATTCTTATGCACTATATGGGCAAGCTCGTGCACCACCACGTAGTCGATGGCCTCAACTGTAAAGGCGCCGAGATTCAACGAGAAATTCAGCGAATTTTTCGGACTGCAGCTGCCGAAACGGCCTCTGGCGGCGGTGATACGAACTCCCGTAGGCTCAAGACCCATCACCTTACTCCAGTATTCCACCCTACCGGGGATGATATACTCGGCTCTGACACGAAGGAGTGCCTTGTCCACCGTGCTGATAGACCAGGTGGCTCGCTCCTTTACCTCCGCTAAGTGAGCGTCGATCCAATCGGAATGAGACTCAACAAATTTGCAAACGTCCTCCCAAGGCATACGCTGAGGCACGTACACCTCTATCTCACCTTCAGGTGAAATCAAGAGACGAATTGTCTTTCGTTTGCTTCGGTAGATCTCAAATTCGTGCATTTCCGCTCTCCTTACATATCTATGCTATTTTATCACACAATTCCTTCCTTGACAAGTGCGAATATTGCCATTATAATCTATATTATGAATAATCGTATCAAAACACTGTGCAGATGCGCGCTCTTTTCCGCTGTGATAGCCATCTGCTCCATAATAACAATACCGATAGCCCCCGTGCCCGTAAATCTTACATTTTTCGGTCTTCTGCTGACCGCCTTCCTGCTCCCGACAAACGATGCGGTTATAAGCACGGCGGTGTATATAGCTCTCGGACTTATGGGATTACCCGTTTTTGCGGGAATGCAAGGCGGATTAGGAGTATTGGCAGGAGCTACCGGTGGTTTTATAATGGGCTATCTGCCTATGGTCATATGTATCTCCGTCATAAAGGGCGACGGCAACAGCCCATTTAAAAGTTTCGCCGCTATACTTGCGGGCTACTTCATATGCTACACCTTCGGAGTTTTATGGCTCACCGTTGTTTCGGGTACGCGTAATATCATACCGTCTGCCATCACAGTTCTGCCCCTTATACCGGCAGATATTATCAAGGCGGCAGGCGCACTTATTGTCATAAGAAAAATCAAGGGACGCTTTTAGCGTCCCTTTAGCTTTTATCTGTTATTCAGTATATCCACTATAAACTGTGCCGTTCCCTCAACGCCCAAAAGCGATGAATCGATGCAAAGATGGTAATTCTCACGGGCACCCCATTTAGCCCCGGAATAATAGTTATAATAATTTTTTCTCTGCTTTTCCTTCTTAACTATCATATCCGCAGCCTTATCAAGGCTGATGTCAAAGCGCTCTGCCACGTTTTCCTTGCGCTTCTCGTAAGGAGCGTAGATGAAGACGTTGACCGCATCGGCATCCTCGCGAAGCACGTAGTCCGCACAACGTCCTACGATAACGGCGCTCTCTTTGTCCGCAATATTCTTGATAATATCAGCCTGCACCAAAAAGAGTTTATCGTTAAGAGGCATATTAAAGGCGCCGGTAAAGCCCATAAAATGCCCGCTTCCCACGGAAAGAGAGTACATAAGGCTGTTAGCCGCCTTCTCGTCAATATCCGTGAGCAAGCTCTGACTCATTCCGCTTTCCTTAGCCGCCATGGTGATGAGCTGACTGTCATAAAAGGTCACCCCCATAAGCTCTGCTATCCGCTTGCCTATGAGCCGTCCGTTACTGCCGTATTCACGGCCTATGGTCAATATGAATCTGCGTGCCACTGTAACACATCCTTTGCTGTTTTCTACAGTTATATTATATAACAAAAAACGCAGTTTGTCAAAATGTTTTTAAGATGCGTTAAAGCAGCTCTCTATCATCTTATCGCAGGAAAGCGGCGAATACCGCCACCTTTCAAGCCGTCCCGCTTCGGGCAGATAATAGATAAACGGCTCGGGGGCGGCTGCTGCGGGCACGGTGTCAATGAGAACGAGCTTTATCTTCATCCGCTCCCTTACCATATTCTTTATGTATACCGCCGCACCCTGTCCTACGCTGACTCCGTCCTTATACTCGGCGAGCCCCGCAAGATTAGGAGTCAGCTCCACAAAGATACCGTAATCCTCAACGCTGCGCACCACTCCTGCCACCGTCTGGCCGATGGCAAAGCGTGACGCGTTCTCCTCCCAGGTGCCCAACAGCTCCTTATGCGTTACGTAGATACGCCCGGTCTGCCTGTCAACACTCTTGATCACGCACTTAAGATCATCCCCAACGGAAAATCTGTCCTTGGGATGGGCTATTCGCGAAACGGAAATACAGTCGATGGAAAGAAGAGAGACTATACCGCACCCTATATCCACGAATGCGCCAAAGTGCTCAAGGTGGGTTACCCTTGCGTCTACGATATCACCCGGCTGAAGGGTAGAAAGATAAGCGCGCACACATTCCGCCTGGGCGGCACGCCGTGATAAATACGCCACCTGAGCGCCGTAAACGTCACGGCCGAAGCCGGTTATCTTAAAGCATACCGGCTTGCCCACTCGGGTTATAACGGCGATATCCTTCACGCTCTCGCCCTCGCCGCAAAGGAGAACCTCTTCCTTAGGAAGGATCCCCTTCATACACCCGAGATCCACCGTCACCGACATATCCGAGTCACACACCACGGCACCTGCCTCAAGTATCCTGCCTTCCTTCGCCGCACGCTCTACAGCACCTATAGAGGACAGCGCCTCAGCATTTTCCTTCGTCCCCGATAAGTACCCTTCGGGTAAATATTTCTGAGTTATCATTTCATTTGACCTCCGATTTTTTGTACTGATATATTCTATTACCCGTGAGGCTCATATATGACTAAACAGAAAAACACGCAAAAACAGCCGTTTTTCGCAGAAAATGCTTTTTAAATAAAAAATATTTTTTGATTTTTCGAACTCAAAATCGAGAGATAAAAAGAGATAAAACGAGAAATATAGAGAACGCACCATTATAATTAAAATTTGTTATGAAATATTTGCCAAAAAGCATTGACACGGGCATTTAAGTGTGTTATAATCTACCCTGCACATAAAATTTTTCACTATTTTCGTACAAATCGGAGGATCAGAGATGTCAACATTTATGGCAAAAAAAGAGACTGTAGACCGTAAGTGGTACGTTATCGATGCGGCAGGTAAGCCCCTCGGTAGAACTGCAGCTCTCGCCGCAAGCATTCTTCGCGGCAAGCACAGACCCGAATTCACTCCCCACGTAGACTGCGGTGAGTTCGTGATCATCATCAACGCAAGCAAGGCAGTCCTCACCGGCAAGAAGCTGGAGCAGAAGAAGTATTATCACCATTCCGGTTACATCGGCGGTCTCAAGGAGATCAGCTACAAGACCATGATGGCAACCAAGCCCGAGATGGCTATGCAGCTGGCAGTTAAGGGTATGCTTCCCCACAACTCCATCGGTGCTAAGTCCATCACCCGTCTGAAGGTCTATGCAGGCGAGACCCACAACCACGAGGCTCAGAAGCCCGTAGCGTACACCGCTGAGTAATTATTAGGAAAGGAATCAGATAGTTATGTATACAAGTGCTAAGCCCTACTTCTACGGTACCGGTAGAAGAAAGAAGTCCATCGCAAGAGTTCGTATAGTTCCCGGCACCGGTGTTATCACCATCAACGGCCGCGACATCGACGATTACTTCGGTCTCGAGACCCTTAAGCTCATCGTAAACCAGCCCTTCGGCGTTACCGGCACTAACGGTAAGTTCGATATCATCGCAAACGTTCAGGGCGGCGGTTTCTCCGGCCAGGCAGGTGCTATCCGCCACGGCCTTTCCCGTGCTCTGCTCCAGGCAGACGCCACCTACCGTCCTGCTCTCAAGAAGGCAGGCTTCCTCACTCGTGACCCGAGAATGAAGGAGAGAAAGAAGTACGGTCTCAAGGCTGCACGTCGTGCACCCCAGTTCTCCAAGAGATAACTTCTTGCATATACTGTTTCTGCCGTACGCTTTTTACGGCAGAACGTGGGAACGTCCCACACCACTCAAGACGTATACCGAGGCGGGGTTGCCTTTGCTTCCCTGCCTCGCGGATACCGAGTGTCCACCCGCTTAGTAAAGGAGGACATATGTATAACGATAATCACAGTCGTACGTATAACCGACCCCAAACCAAGCCCAAAAGCAAAAACAGAAGAAGCTCTTTCTTCAAAAACTTTAATTTTCACGGTCTTAACAGCAAAAAGTTCTTACGCGCGCTCCCCTGCATATGCTTTGTGATAACTATTGCCTTTTCTTTAGCTATCCTTGCAGTTTACACCAGTCACCATTCATACTATCGGCAGGAGGATGCCTCCATTCAAACTACGAAGTTTGCCGCAAAGAACGATATATTTGAAGCAACAGAAGGTGTCTTTGAGGTTTCCGTTCATCTGGACGGCGTTGAGATCCCCGTCAGCACAGGCGAGATCACAGTTGATGAGCTCATCACTTCCCTCAACATTGATATGGATAGCAAAGAGACCAGTATCCCCGGCGATACCGTTCTCACCGAGAACGTTGATCTCTTCATCCGCGAAGTAGACTACCACATAACTACAAAGACCGAAGTCATCCCCTTCGAGACCGAAATAGTTGAGGTCTCTACCATTCCCTATAACACCACCAAAGTCGTAACAAGAGGCGTTAACGGAAGTATAACCAAAACGGTAAAGCAGAAACTGGTAGACGGTAAGGTGGAGGGCGAAGCCATCGCCACCGAAAAGACCGTTGCACCCGTCACGGAAGTTATATATAAGGGTGTCGGCGGCACCTTCGTCGGAGACGACGGAGTCACCTACCGCTATTCACACTACGTTGACGTTGAGGCGACCGCCTATACTGCGCCCAAGGGTGCCGTGACCTATTCAGGATATGAGGTCGATATGAGCTGTATCGCTGTTGACCCCAGATACATCCCCTTAGGAAGCAAGGTCTACGTAGCCAGCGACTACTATGACTGCGGTGTACGCTATGCACGTGACACCGGCGGCGCTATCAAGGGATATATCATAGACGTATTTATGGGATATGACGAAGCGGCAGAACAAGAGGCGATCCAGTGGGGACGCCGCAGAGCCCGCGTTTATTACCTTATTGAAGAATAAATATAAAAGAACCGTTCATACGAACGGTTCTTTTTGCTACGCTACGATATTTCTGACCCAGATTCCCTTTTTCACAAAAACGAAACCGAGAGCACATTTGAGAAGTCCAAGACCTTGACATACCGCAAATATGCTTACAACGCCAAGGGACGTGAAATTCACCATAAGGAATGCCGCGACCACGCTGACGCTCCACACAAAGCAGGAATCGAAGAGAAACGTAATGAAGGTCTTTCCTCCCGAGCGAAGTGTAAAATATGCCGCGTTGGCAAAGGCGTCGATCGGCATGGCTATTGCGGACACCAACATCAGTCTGGAAGCCAACGTACGCACCGAGGTGTCAGTATTATAAATAAGAGGAATGAACGGCGTACAAAGCGCATAAACCAGTCCGATACCCAAACTTATCATCACGGAAAAGGCGATCAGCTTACGTGCCGAATCCTTTGCGCCCGCCTCGTCCCCCGCACCGAGCATCTGTCCGAGAATAATACCGATAGCACCGCCTACAGACAGAAAGGCGACTGAAAACACGTTGAAGAAGGTCTGACAGATGTTATTTGCCGCAACCACGTCCAGCCCGCGTACCGAATAGCAGGCGTTAAGAGTGGCCATACCCGATGCCCATAGGCTTTCATTAATAAGCAAGGGCATTCCCTTTTTGGTGATATTCTTAACGAGAGCAATGGGAATGCGCATACTGCGGTAAGCGCCCTTGATGAACGGATTCTTTTCAGAGTGGACATGAGTCCATAAGGATACTATACCAAGCTCAACAAAACGAGATATAACTGTGGCTATAGCCGCACCGTTCACACCCCAGCCAACGATAAACATCAGTATATAGTTTAATGCGAGATTTACTATAACGGCGCTTACCCCTGCATACATAGGAACAAGAGTCTGACCCGTCTCACGCAAGGTTCCCGAATAGCACTGGGCAAAAGCGTACGGAATGAGCCCGATCAGCATAATATTCAGATAATCTCTGCCAAAGCCCAAGGAAGCCTCCGCGTCCGACACATTTCCCTCTCCGCGAAGGTACGTATTGATAAGAGCATCTCCGCCAAAGGTAAAGACCGTTATGCCTATTAAGGACAAGCCAAGACACACAAGCAGTTTAAAGCGAAAGGTATCCCGTACGCCCTTATGGTCTCCGCTGCCGTAATACTGTGCGCTGAAGATCCCTGCTCCCGAAATGGCGCCGAAGATACACAGATTGAAAACGAAGATGAGCTGATTGGCCACAGCGACGCCGGTCATCTCCACGGTGCCTATCCGTCCCACCATTACGTTGTCAAGCATATTGACAAAGTTAGTGATGCCGTTCTGTATCATTATGGGAACGGTGATAGCAAGAACTCTTTTATAAAAGGCTCTGTTACCAAACAAATTTTTGATCAATTCTTATCTCCTTATTGAAAGATCGTTAGTTATGTGATAAAATTTAACCGACTAAAGGAGATCATCCCATGAAGCAAAATGAAATGTTCGGCTCCGCCATATGGATAACCGATGAGCGAGCCATCCAGAATACGTCAGTCCCCTTTATTATAAGGGATAAATTCAAAACCTGCAAGGTCAAAAATGCAAAAATACGCATTTTAGGCCTTGGAATCTTCTATTGCTATATTAACGGCAAGCGTGTAGGCAACGACTACTTTCTGCCGCTGAATACGGAATACGAGAGAAGAGACAACTTTCCCTCTGACGAGTACGTGCGCGGCACTCGCGTTTACGTGCCCGAATATGATATCACAGACCTGCTTGAAGACGGAGATAACACCATAGCGATCCATTACGGCGGCGGTTGGTACACCTTCTTCTGGGGCAACATGCGCTTTGGAGATGCTAAGGCAATTTTCCGCATATACGGCGAGGACGCAAACGGTGAATTTGAATTCTGCTCGGGTGAAGGCGCCCTCTCGGACGAAAGCTACGTAAGCGGATACACTCTCACCGCCGTTGAGCACCACGATTTCACAAAAGCAAACAAAGACGCCCTTGAAAAGGACTTTGATGACGGCAAATGGACTCCCGTCATCGCCGCAAAGCCCCTTGATACTGAATATCTTTTCTCCGACTGTCCTCCCGACAGAGTATGCGGCACCTTAGAGGTAAAGCATATAGGCACGGTAGACGGCAAGAAGGTCTACGACTGCGGTGTAAACACTACGGGGCATCTGCTTGTCAAGCTTATGGGTGAAGCAGGCGAGAAGATACACGTCTATTTTGCAGAAGAGGTGAACGCCGACGGTCTTCCCGACCCCACTAAACACCATAATCAGGATTTCTTTGCTACCTGTGACGGAAGCGAACGGGTGGTACGTCCCTTCTTTACGTGGATGGGCTTCCGCTACTTCTCTATCGAAGGTAACGCTGAGCCCGTATGCGTTGAGGTCATCCATGCGGATACCCCCGTAAACTCTTCTTTTAAGTCGGATAACGAACTGCTTAATTACATTAACGACACCTTCATAAATACCCAGCTTACCAATATGCATATGGGCATCCCCTCCGACTGCCCTCATATAGAGCGCAGAGGCTACACAGGTGACGGTCAGCTCATCTGCCACGCAGCTATGACTATGCTGGATGCCAGAGCCTTCTATACTAAGTGGATGCACGACATTATGGACGTTCAGGACGTAGGTACGGGACGCATCCCACACACAGCTCCTTACACAAGGTCGGGCGGAGGTCCCGGTGGATGGGGCTCGGCAATCGTGGAGCTGCCCTATCAGCTATATAAGCACTACGGAGACACCTCTGTTATAGAGGAGGCCTTCTTCGGTATGA
This sequence comes from Eubacteriales bacterium, assembly GCA_045546375.1. Taxonomy (GTDB): domain Bacteria; phylum Bacillota; class Clostridia; order Oscillospirales; family CAG-272; genus CAKSEI01. Next base: position 9,865 of record JAZQCR010000026.1, read on the forward strand.
CCGAATACATCCGTTATCTTGACGAGCACTCTACCTGCGATCTGGTAACCGAAGATAAGCACGACGAATGGTGTCTCGGCGACTGGTGCACCCCCATCGAGGTGCTGCTTCCCGGCCCATTCGTAAATAACTATTTTTACGTCAAAAGTGCTTTGCACATCATCGAAATGGCACATGTAATAGGACGAGAGGACGTTATACCCGCACTCGAAGAGAAGATAGAGCGCAGAAGAGCTATGACCGTCACCGCCTACCGAAATATGTGGGACGAAAACTTTCTCGGCGGTCAGCAGGGCGCCAATGCCTTCGCCTATGATATGGGCATCGCCACCGAGCGCACCAAGAATAACCTCATCAATATATACAAGAGGATAAAGAGGTACGACACGGGTATCTTCGGCACCGATATACTTACCCGCGTGCTCTTCGAGATAGGTGAAGGTCAGCTTGCAACAGACCTTTTAACGTCTGATGCCGTAAGCTCGTTCAAGTCGTTCAAGGATCTTGGTGCTACCACCTTATGGGAATACTGGCCGGGCTCACTTACCGACCGCTCCCACAACCATCCTATGTTCGGTGCAGTGGCTGCTTACCTCTACGAATACCTCTTGGGTATCCGAGCGAAGAACGGTAGTCCCGGGTATAAAGAGCTTCTCGTCGCGCCCGTTATCGTTGAGCAGATAAACACTCTCTCAGGACATCGCACTCTGCCCTCGGGCATCGTCACCGTTAACTACGAGAAGGCTGATGGCAACATCTCCTTCAAGGTATCCATCCCGAAAGGACAGAATGCTACCTTCGTTTATAAGGACGAAGAGTTCTCACTTAAAGAGGGAGATAACTCATTCTCCTTTGAATTGTAATAAAAGAAGAACTTCACTTAGGTGAAGTTCTTCTTTTATTACATATGGTCGTCCATCATCTCGTCGTCCAGAAACTCACGCATACCGACCATGCGCTCCTTGCGCGCCTCTTCGATCATACCCGAGAGCATCTCCTTTACGTTCTTCGCATCCTTGATGTGAAGGATGTCAAACTCAGGAGTGGACTTATCGCCTGAGCAACAGTGAATGGTGCCAAGTCCAAAGAGCCTCTCCCATAAGGAACGCCTTAAGGTTACGTCCATTATACGGTAAAGGCGTATCTCCTCTTCATTTCTTGAAAAGAGTCCGGTATCTATTATAAGCTTTTCATCGTTAAGAGCATATCTTGTAAAGCTCCAGGGTAAACCGAAAAATATGCGTTTTCTGTCCTGCCATTTAAATTCCATGTTGAAACACCTCCGTTTATACTAAAATGATATCACAAAATAAGCGGTTTTTCAAGAGTTTTTGAATGCGTTATAGATCTCGTCTGCTTTTGCCTTCATTTTTGCGGGATCCACCTTCATTACTTGCCTATCGTAGGTGATAAGGCCGTTTATCTCGTCCTCCACGTCAGAGAGCTGTGTAAGGATGTCGCCGTTCAGCCCCATTTTGATCGCGGGGATCACGGACTCATCAAAAGCCTTGATCACCGCCGCCTCAAACTCTCCTACGTCCTCTGTGGGCGCAGAATAGCCGTAGGTCTTACCCGGATTATAGCAGTGACCCTGTACCAGACAGGAAAATCCTCCGTACTCGCTGAGCATCCTTGGCTTTTCCGAGCGCTTTTTCACCTTATACGTCTTAAAGTATACGTGGTCGCTCTCCACGTCGGACAGCTTCTCCTTAAACCAGCCAGAGGTGGTGTCGTAAATACGGGTGGGATCCTTTGCCTTAAAGCGCTTATAATTCTCATCCGCGTCAAACTGCCCCCAACCCTCGTTAAATATGGTATAGTAGCATACGGAGGGATGGTTATAAAGATGCTCCATCATACCGTCGGCGCATTTATAGAAGGCTTCGCGGCGCTTTCGGGATGCCCTGTGGGTGATGCCGCGCTTAAGTCCTACGGTAGGCAGAGCGGTATCGATAAGGAAATTATACTTTCCGCTGTTGACCATATCCTGAAGAACTATCATTCCGTGTTTATCACAATAATAGTAGAAAAGCTCGGGCTCTACCTTAATATGCTTACGCAGTGTATTAAAGCCGCATTCCTTCATACGCAGTATGTCGTCCTCATATCCCATTGGCGTTGCAGGCAGATATATACCGTCGCTGTAGTAGCCCTGATCAAGGACGCCGTGAAGGTAATATGGCTCTCCGTTCAAGCATATTCTGCCGTCCTTGACCTCAACTGTACGCAGGGCAAAGTAAGACTCTATGCAGTCTTCACCTGAGGACAGGGTAAACTCATACAAATAGGGCTCCTCGGGACTCCAGTGCTTGGGCTCGTCCACAGAAAGGGTATATTCTTCACCCGTAAAGGTATATTCCTTACCGTCAAGGGTCAGGGTCTTCTCTTCCGTGCCGCCCTTCACCTTAAAGTGAACCGACGTCAGAGTGGGGGTAATACGTACGCTCTCAATATATTCCTTCGGTACGCTCTCGCACCACACGCTCTGCCAGATGCCACTGATAGGTGTATACCACATACCGCCCCGCTTATGGCGCTGTTTACCGTAAGGATACTCCGAGTCAAGGGTGTCGGTGAGCTCCACCACAAGGCGATTTTCGCCCTGTAAAGCCTCGGTGATATCAAAGGTGAAGGGCAGGTACCCTCCCTCGTGCTCACCGACGGGCTCGCCGTTTAAATACACCTTGGTTAGATTATCACAGCCGCCGAAATGAAGAAGCACACGTCCTTTATTAAAGTCCTCGGGCAAGGTAAAGCTTCGCTCGTAATATAGGGTGTCCCCCGCCTCGCTTATCCTTCCGACTCCGGAAAGGCGGCTCTCCGGAGGATAAGGCACGGTAATAGCTCCGTCGTATTCGACCTTCTCACCGCGCTTTACAAACAGCGACCACCTGCCGTTAAGGGAATGATAGGAGCCTCGCCTGAAGGATGGCCTGGGATACTCGGAATAAGGAAGCTCCCCCCATTCCCCCTCATAAGGCGTTATAAGCTCGTTATATTTACTCTTATCTAAACTGTACATTTCTTTCTCCTCTACCCTATTTTAACACAAGAAAAACAATTATTCAACGGCGGTTGCATATTTTGGCTTTTTATATTATAATAAGATGAATTTACAAACCTGCGGAGAAATAAATGACACTTTATAAAAAAGAGCTCTCGCCGTTTTTTAGCGAGGGCATAATAGAGGTGCTTTTTCATACAGAGGACTATACCTTATGCGTACTCGGCGGCAAATGTATCGCCGCTATCGTAAAAAGCAAGGATGCCCGTACCGCACTCGGTTTCTACAGTGCTTTTATAATTGACGGTGCCACCGCCGAGGCCATGACCGACAACAAGGAGCTTTTCAGCGCAAAGGTCATCAGCCGCACAGAGCCCTTTGATAAGCTGATACTGCTAAACGACTCTCTTAAAGAAACACTTGAGGCGATGCCGCCTATGTCAGATGAAGACGCAGACAGGCTGACTGACTTAAGGCTCCGCATCAAAGAAAAAAAACCTTTTTCCGAGAGGCTCGCATCCCTGATGCTTAAGGTCGTACAGGCACCCTTGACACGAACGGTCTTGGGTATCCTTATACTGTTAGGCGCGCTTATAAGCACTCATTTTGAGCAGTCGAGAGGCTTCTCTATACCTCTTTTCTGCCTGGCGTTTATCTTCTGCCTTTTTCCCATAAGCCGGGTCAACGTCTTCTTCAAAAAGGCTGAGGAAGAATACGACTGCGATAAATGCGGGATAGGTGAGGCCGTCACCGCAGTCATACTGCAACAGCTGGTGTGCGTGCTCTTGCCCTTTATACGCATCCCCTATAAGATAAGGCGCCGCACCGTCTGTAAAAGCTGTTATCTGAAAGAAAAAGAAGGACACAGCGCACAAGAGCTGCTGCCCCTGTTAAAAGCACAGATCATAAGAAACGAGAAAAAGAAAAAAGGTCGTCGCGATTAAGCGACGGCCTTCTTGTATTTTCTGTAACTGTGGTTTACCGCGAACTGAAGGATGAAAAGCAGGAGATAGGATACCGCAAAGAGAACTGCATATATCATACCCGAGAAAAGTATCGGGAATCCGATTCCCAAAATGAACGCCAGAACGGTAAGGATATTGTTTCTGAAAAGGAACGCGAGTAAGGTCAGGAAAGCGATGAAAGCACAGTAAATGCCGAAAACGAGAAGAATATTATCGACCATAGTCACTATCTCGTTAATATCCTCGGGATCGTACTCGATGCTTTCGGGCGCATCCTCTAATACACCGCCAAGCTTGCGTACGCTGGCGATGGAACAACTGTCGAAGAAATCGTGGCAAAAGTCAAGCGCCTTCTGCGCTATCTCAAATGTTTCCTGAGCTTGGTCTAAAGATTCCTCAAGTTCTTCTTTTTCTTCGCCGTCAGGAACCCTCTCAAGTTCGCCTGAGAGCCTATCCTTTTCCGCCTGCCATCTGTCCTTCTCTGCCTGCAGCTTGTCAAGCTCCGCCCTGATCGTATCCTCGTCAAATTCAAGATCAACGCCTGCATACTCAATAATAGGCATATCAAATATAGAACCGAATAGCAGTTGGGCAAACATAGCAACGCATACCGCGATGCACAGAAGCCCCACTATGCGAGAGGCAAAGGAGGCAAACTTAATGCCGCCCGAGGCCTTTGTCTTAATATACTTGCCCTTGCCTACCTTAGGCTCAGAGTAAGCGGGGGCGGCACCCTGATAATAATTATACTGCTGTGAAGGAGCGTTATACTGTTCGGAGGCGGCAGGGCTCTCGGTCAGCACCTGCGTAGCAGTTACCTCCTCGGAATATGTATTCTCACCGGTCGGTGCCGCCACAGGCACTTTCTCGGTGGCCTGAGGCTCCATCGGTGTCACCGACGCGCCGCATACACCGCAAAACTTGGCGGTATCGCTTAATTCTTTACCGCAATTACTACAGATCATTTATTTACCTCACGTTGTCTTATTTTTTATAGAATAGCACTAACGGCAAATATTGTCAATATTTTTCAGTTTATTACTTCTATATAGAAGCTCACGGGACGAAAGCCGTCGTCGCAGGAGATCATAGCAGACTTCTCATCCTTCATCCACCCGTCGAAAAAGTTTCCGCCGCCTGCGTTAAGGGTCTCTATATAGGGTGTCATACAGCGCCAGGCATTTGAGCAAAAGCCCTCGGGGCGCTTGCCGTCCTCGATGATAAAGGATTCTCCCACCACCATCTCGCAGGCGTGCTCTATGGGGTTTTCGTATTTTTCCATAAGATCGGGATACACCGAGCGGCGCATTACGGTTATTTTAATTTTCATTTTATCACCTCCCAAACAGTATATCATAAAAAGCAAAAAGTGTAAATATTAGGTTGTTTTTTATTGCGTTTAATGATATAATAATTTGACTATGAAAATGAGAGGTGACGGTATGACATACTATCTCGCCATTGACATCGGCGCCTCCTCGGGCAGGCACATCCTCGGGTATCTTGAGGACGGCAAGCTGCGCCTGGAGGAGATATACCGATTTGAAAATAACATCGCAAATATAGACGGTGTGCTTACCTGGGATATCGCTTCCCTAACCGATGAGGTGATAAACGGTATCGCCAAGTGTAAGGAGCTCGACAAGATACCCGCTTCCATCGCCATTGACACCTGGGGCGTGGACTACGTGCTCCTCGATGAAGATAAGAAAGAGCTGCTGCCCGTTTACGCTTACCGCGACGGCAGGACCGCGGGCGTACCAACGTCCAGCGAGTTCCCGCTTCCCTATGAGGAGCTTTATAGCATCACCGGAATACAGCTACAGCCCTTTAATACGGTGTATCAGCTATGGTGCGACGCGCAAAGCGGAAAGATAAACAAGGCGCGTCACTTCCTTATGATGCCCGAGTACCTCTCCTTCAAGCTGACGGGAGAGATAAAGAACGAGTACACCAACGCGTCCACTACCGCTATGCTGAATGCAGAGAATAAGAGCTGGGACAAGGATATCTTAAAGAAGATCGGCGTCCCCGAGGAGCTTTTCCTCACTCCTTCCCTTCCGGGAACTGTGGTCGGTGAGCTAACCCCCGAGATAGCGGAAAAGGTAGGCTTTAAGACTACAGTGCTATTAGCACCCAGCCACGATACTGCCTCTGCCGTTGCGGCGTGCCCCATCGACGAGAACAGTCTGTATATCTCCTCGGGCACCTGGAGCCTCTTCGGCACAGAGAACACCTTCCCCGTCCTCACCGACGAGGCAAGGGAGGCTAACCTGACAAACGAGGGCGGCGTAGAATACCGCTTCCGTTTCTTAAAGAACATTATGGGTATGTGGCTCTTCCAGAACATCCGCCGTAATTTAGACAAAAAATACACCTACGACGAGATGATGGATATGGCGAAGGCAAGCACCTTTGATAAGCTCATCGACGTAAACGACGAGAGTCTGGTCTGCCCCGAAAATATGATAGAAGCGGTAAACGCCCTTGCAGGCGATAAGGATCTGCCTCTCGGTGACACTCTCGCCTGCGTATACAACTCCCTTGCCGCTATGTACGCAAAAACGGCAAAGGAGATCGAGGCTATCACGGGTAAGAGCACCGACAGCATATTCATCGTAGGCGGCGGAAGCAAGGATAGTTATCTAAACGAGCTGACCGCAAGGTACACGGGCAAAAAGGTGGTCATAGGACTTTCCGAGGCTACCGCTACGGGCAACATCCTCTCCCAGATAATGAAGGATAAAGATCTGACTTTAAGCGAAGCAAGAGAGATCGTAAAGGCTTCGTTTGACATAAAGGAGTTTTAAAATGAACAGATATGAAAGTGCCAAGGAGCTTTACGCTTTCCTTGGCGTAGACACCGAAAAGGCACTTAACACCCTTAAGGACATCACCGTGTCGGTGCACTGCTGGCAGGGTGACGACGTAACAGGTTTTGACAGCGACGAAGCTCTGTCGGGCGGTATCCAAGCTACCGGTAACTACCCCGGTAAGGCTACCTCTCCCGCGGAGCTTATGGCAGACTTCGACCTTGCCGCATCCCTGATGCCCGGTAAAAAGAAGCTGAATCTCCACGCCTCCTACGCTATCTTCGACGGTGAGAAGGCGGACAGAAATGCCCTTGAGCCCAAGCACTTCGCAAAGTGGGTAGAGTACGCAAAGGAAAGAGGAATGGGTATCGACTTCAACCCCACCTTCTTCTCTCATCCTATGGTAAAGGACGGTCTTACCCTGTCCTCTCCCGACGAGACCACACGCTCCTTCTGGGTAGAGCACGGCAAAGCCTGCTTAAAGATCGCTGAATATTTCGCAAACGAGACGGGCATCCCCTCTGTTATGAACATCTGGATCCCCGACGGATACAAGGATATCCCCGCTGACCGCATAGGCCCCCGCGCTCGCTTCAAGAAGTCCCTGGACGAGATACTCTCTATCCCCTACGATAAGAGCAAGGTATACGTTACCCTTGAGTCCAAGGTATTTGGTATAGGACTTGAGAGCTACACCGTAGGCTCGGCAGAGTTCTGCCTCTCCTATTCGGCAAGTAAGGGCATCACTCCTCTTATGGATAACGGCCACTACCATCCTACCGAGATGGTATCTGATAAGATCTCTTCCCTCTTACTCTTCAATGAGAAGATCGCTCTGCACGTGACCCGTCCCGTTCGCTGGGACTCTGACCACGTTGTTATCTTCGACGACGAGACCCGCGAGATAATGAAGGAGATCGCGGTAAACGAGGCATTTGACCGCGTATTTATCGCCACCGACTATTTTGATGCCTCCATCAACCGTATCTCCGCTTGGGTCACCGGTGTAAGAAGCGTGGAGAAGGCACTTCTCTATGCTCTGCTCATGCCCGCAGACAAGATGAGAGCAATGCAGGATGGTAACGACTTCACAGCACTTATGGTATTGAATGAAGAGCTAAAGACCGCTCCCTTCGGCGATATCTGGGAGGAATACCTGAAGCGCGAGAAGGTAGAAAAGGACTACCTCTGTGTAATCAAGGAATATGAAAATGAGGTTTTAAGCAAAAGATGAAGGATATAATGACAGCTCCCTTCGTGACGGAGATGAGAAAGACCACCGCCAATATGTACCGTCTCGGCTGGGACGAGAGAAACGGCGGTAATATCAGCTATCTGTTAGATGAAAATGAGGTAGCGGAGTACCTGGACTTAAATAACGTTATCCGTGAGATACCCACCGGCTTTGACGCTACCGACCTTATCGGTAAGATATTCATCGTCACCGGCTCGGGCAAATATTTCAAGAACGTAAACGACGACCCCGAGGCCAACCTTGCTATCATCCGCATCGCCAAGGACGGCACCACCGCAGAGCTCTTATGGGGCCTAAAAGACGGCGGCAAACCCACAAGTGAGCTGCCCGCTCACCTGATGAGCCATATGGCGCGTCTAAAGGTGGATCCCCTTAACCGTGTGATAATGCACACCCACCCCACCAACACTCTCGCTATGAACTACGTTCACGAGCTTGACGAAAAGAAGTTCACCCACACCCTGTGGGAGATGTGTACCGAGTGCATCGTGGTATTCCCCGACGGTATCGGGGTCCTTCCCTGGATGCTCTGCGGCACCAACGAGATAGGCGAGGCTACCGCCGAGAAGATGAAGGAATTCCGCCTGGTGGTATGGGGTATGCACGGCATCTACGGCGCAGGCAAGGATATGGACGAGACCTTCGGCCTTATCGAGACCGTAGAGAAGGCGGCGCAGATCTTTATGCTCACCGCTCACCTGCCCCGCATCAATACCATCAAGGACAGCGAGATGGTAGAGCTGGCAGAGTTCTTCGGTGTAGACTACCGCAAGGATTTCTTAAATTTATAAGCTAAAAAGCAAGATGCCGACGGCATCTTGCTTTTTAATTGACATTTCTAAAAAGTCTCATTCACCGCGTTTTTGAATAACTCTAAAAGGGGGACCGCCTAAGATACTATATTAGTTTGATTGCGTGTCATATTTTCAAAATATCAAGTATATCGCACACTTTATCCGCGATATAAGCGCAATCAAAACCTGCAAAATCTTCACGGTTTTTCGTGCCTGTTAGCACGGCGGCAAAGGGAATGCCCGCCCTCTCCGCAGTCAGCGCATCCACGGTGCTGTCACCTACGTATAAGGCCTGGGCTTTATCAACTCCCAACTGCTTTGCCGCACGCAAAAGTCCCTCGGGCGAGGGCTTTACCTCATCGACGTCCTCCGCGCCCACTATTACGTCCACCAGATGCGCACAGCGGAATTTGGCAAGTATGGCATCTATCCTATAGTGAAACTTGGTAGTGACTATCCCCACGGCGTATCCTCTCTCCTTAAGGGTCCGAAGGGTAGCTTCCGCTCCATCGTAAAGCTCGGTGGAATCCACCATCACCGTATCCGCCTTCTCCTTGAAAAGGCGGGCAAATTCACGTGCATGAGATGTGTCACCGTCACCGGTAAGAACCGAATAGGTCTGCTCTAAGGACAGGCCTATAGTGCCTCTTATCAATGCGGCGTCCCGCTCACCCAAGCCCATTTCCGAAAGAGCGTAATTTGCGCTCTTCACTATACCCTCGGCGGAATCGCCAAGGGTATAATCAAAATCAAATATAACTGCCTTTTTCATATGAGCGGTGCCGTATATCCCTTCTCTTCAAGAGCCTTTTCTATGCGGTCGAGGACGTCCTCCGTCTCAGCTCTTACGGTGTGATAGTGATATCCGCCCGTTATATTCATCAGCTCGGTGGATTTTCCGCTTCTCACGCCCTCGATAAACTGAGCTATATGCATACGCGAAAAGATATTGAGAGGAGCAGTCACCTTACCGTACACCTTATGCCACACGAAAACATCAACAACGGTTCCGCCAAGGTCAACGATGGTATTAAGCTCGTCCTCCGTTTGTTCGGTGGTATGCTTTAGCTTGAAAACACGCTCAGAAAGAGGAGAGGATGTGACTATATATCCGTTATGCGTGGAGAGTATCTCGTATCCCGAAGCCTTAAGGATAGAGATATCCCCCACTATTATCTGTCTGGAAACGCCAAACCGCTCTGCCAGAGCCGAACCGGATACGGCCTTGCCCTCTGTCAGTAGCAGATCGGCTATTCCTTTTCTTCTTTCTTCTGCTTTCATTTAGCCCTCTATCGGATGAAGATTTTTAAGGGAGAGATCGAGAATCGGCGCCGAATGAGTCAAGGCACCGCTGGAGATATAATCCACGCCGATATCCACCAGCCGAGCTACGTTCTCCCTTGTGACGTTGCCGCTGCACTCGGTCTCTGCCTTACCCTCTGTCAGCCTCACGGCCTCCCTCATATCCTCCACGCTCATATTGTCCAGCATGATGATATCCGCGCCTGCCTCTAATGCTTCCTTCAGCATGTCGAGGTCCTCTACCTCTATCTCTATCTTGCGCACGAAGGGAGCGTACTCCTTCGCCATTCGGACAGCCTCCGAAACACCCCCGGCCGCGCCGATATGATTATCCTTTAAAAGAATGCCGTCGCTCAAATTGAAACGGTGGTTATGACCGCCGCCCACCTTTACGGCGTATTTCTCAAAAACACGCATATTAGGGGTCGTCTTACGTGTGTCCAGGAGCTTGGTCTTGCTGCCCTCCAGAAGATCCGCGATGGAACGGGTATAGGTGGCTATTCCGCTCATACGCTGAAGATAATTAAGCGCGGTACGCTCTCCGGACAGAAGCACACGGATGTCTCCGCGCACAACGCCCAGCCTCTGCCCTTTACTTACCTTATCTCCGTCACTGCAGGTGAAGGTGACCTCGGTCTTACCGTCAAGGAGCTCAAACACCCTTTTAAAGACGTCTAAGCCCGCGATGATGCCGTCTTCCTTACAGATAAGCTCCACCTCACCCGCCTGATACTCCCTCATAACCGAATTGGTGGTGATATCTTCGCTTGTTATATCCTCGCGAAGGGCGGAGAGTATAGCCTCATCCGCGTTCATCAGCATTGTAATATTATTCATGACTTCTTCTCTCCTTTTCTATAGCAGACAAAACCTCTTTTTTATACTTTTCCTCGTATCCGAGATACTTTTCGGCATCTACGGCAGGCGCCTCAAATGGTTCTGCCGCCGTGTAAGTGCATGCTATGCTGTTGGCGGCGCGTCCCGCAAAAACAAGGCTCTCTAACAGCGAATTGCTCGCTAAACGGTTTCGCCCGTGAACTCCGTTGCAGGCGGTCTCACCTACGGCATACAGACGCTCCATAGACGTCCTGCTGTCGGTATCCACCTCTACGCCTCCCATAAAATAGTGTTGGGCAGGCACAACGGGTATGCTCTGTTTCGTGACGTCGTACCCATTCTCCAGACACCGGTTATAAATATTGGGAAAATGGCTCTTTATCTCCTCCTCGGAGATAGGTGCAAGAGAAAGCCACACGTGCTTGCTCCCCTCACGCTTCATCTCGGCAAAAATAGCATTTGCCACCACGTCTCTCGGCTGTAGCTCATCGGTGAAACGCTCTCCTGCGGAATTCAGCAGTATTGCACCCTCGCCTCTGACCGACTCGGAAATTAGAAATTCTCTGCCCTCCTCCTCGGTATAAAGGGTAGTTGGATGTATCTGCACGTAGTCGATATTCTTTAATCTGATACCGTGCTTCAAGGCGATGGCAAGAGAATCACCCGTCAGGTGACGGAAGTTTGTGGAATGCTCGTAAAGTCCGCCGATGCCGCCGGTAGCAAGCACGGTATAATCTGCCGTGATCGCTGTGTAATCACCGTTTTTATCGTGACCGACCACACCTCGGCAGACGCCGCCGTCGCTGATAATATCCACTAACGTGAAGCTTTCAACTATACGTATATTATCGCGTTTTCTCGCATTTTCCAACAGTACGGATGTGATCGCCTTGCCCGTTTCATCAGCGTGAAAAAGTATACGTGCCCGCGAATGAGCGCCCTCCTTGGTATATGAGAAATCTTCCCCTTCCTTTTGAAAATCCACGCCGAATGAGACCAGGTCTTCGATAACGGAGCGTGAAGACCGTATCATTATATCCACGGCCTCGGGGTCATTTTCATAGTGGCCGGCACGCATTGTATCCCCGTAAAAGGAGTCGTAATCCTCCTCGTCGCGAAGCACGCATATACCGCCCTGAGCAAGGAAGGAATCGCTCTTTTCCGCTTCGCTTTTTGTTACTATAACGATATTTTTATCCTTAGGCAGGCTGAGGGCACAGTACAGACCCGCAACGCCGCAGCCTACTATAACAACGTCTGTTTTCATCCCGCTATCTCGCCATTTCCAGCATTCTGTCAAGAGGCAAAAGTGCTTCCCTGCGCACGTTCTCGTCCACGGTTATCTCGTTTGTCTCATTTTCTAAGCACTCAAGCACCTTATCCGCGGTATTTAGCTTCATATCCTCGCAACAGGGACGGGGCAACGGAAAATAGAACTTCTTATCAGGATTATCACAGCGAAGCTTATAGGCTACGCCGTCCTCCGTGCATATGATGAATTCCCTTCTGTCGCTTGACTTCGCATATTCGATGATCTCGGCGGTACTTCCCACGAAATCGGACAGTGCTACGGCACCTTCGTCACACTCGGGATGTGACAGCACCAAAGCATCGGGATGCTTTTCCTTCTCCTGTGCCACCTGCTCTGCGCTTATACGTGCGTGGATGGGACAGCAACCGTCATTCAGAATGATATTTTTCTCCGGCACCTGCTGCGCAACGTAACTGCCAAGATTACGATCGGGAATGAAGAATATATTCTTATTCGGAAGAGCGCGTACTATCTCAACCGCATTTGATGAGGTAACGCACACATCGCTTTGGCGCTTTAGTTCCGCCGTGGAATTGATATAACACACCACAGCCAAATCATCATAGGCTTCACGCATCCCTGCTATCCTGCCCTCTGCCACCATATGCGCCATAGCGCAGTCGGCGGAGGGAGCGGGCATCAGCACCTTTTTCTCCGGGCACAGTATCTTTGCGCTCTCGCCCATAAAGGAAACGCCGCAAAAGACTATGATATCGGCAGTGCTCTCTTTTGCCACCTTTGCAAGATAAAAGGAATCGCCCACATAGTCAGCGAGCTGCTGAACCTCATCCGGTGTGTAATAATGCGCCATTATTACTGCATTTTTCTCTTTTTTCAGCTTTTCTATACGATCTTTCATTCTCTGCTCCTTAAGCCGAGGGGAGTCGAACCCGCGGCGCTTTTCGCGGAAAAAGAACGGCTCTCTTGGCATTGTCAGGCTTGGCTTACGTGAGTAAGACTGCGCCTTCCGTCCCCAAAGTCGCTCGCCCTTTTTCTCGCGAAAAGTGCTTGCAGTTTAGACGGGACAAATTATAGTTGTACCTTCGTCGGGTCACGAAGGTCATATAGACATATTGCCGAGTGGCACGGCGGAGGTGCGGCGGGAATTTGCCCGTCAAAACCGTCGTGGGTTCGACTCTCCTCGGCTTAATATCCGTAGTATTATAGCACTACACTTTACATCTGTCAAGTTATCTGTAAAGTTTTATCAAAAAAATATAGATTGAATATATCTTACTTTTATGTTATAATAAACTCAAATCAATTTCAGGAGCAATAATAATGAACGCAAAAGAATACAAGGAATTATTAGCGAAGGAATATCCCTACCGCATAGAGATGCACGCACACACCACCCCTATCAGCCCCTGCAGTGAGATACCCCCTGCCACTATGGCGCAGATATATGCAGACAAGGGCTACGACGCTATCGTTATAGCAAACCACTTTACCCCCGACAACGTGGGTAAAATGCCCAAGGAGGAGGCTCTTGACTGGTATTACGGTGCGGTCAAGGAAACTGCAGAATTCGCCGAAAAATCGGGGCTTAAGGTGTTCCTCGGCATCGAGGTGCGCTTCACCGAGAACCACAACGACTATCTTATCTACGGTGCAGACCGCGACACCCTCTCGGTATGCTACGATTACCTGGACAGAGGAGTGCAGGCCTTCAGAGAAGAGGTGGACTTAGGCGAGAGCGTATTCCTGCAGGCACATCCCTTCCGAAACGGAATGGAGCTCTGCGAGCCCAGACTCCTCGATGGTATCGAGACCTTCAATATGCACCCCCATCACAATTCACGTGTGGCAGTAGCCTCCAGATACTCTATGGATAACGGTTTCCCCATACAGTCGGCAGGAAGCGACTTCCACCATCTTAACATAGGTCACGAGGCGGTATCCGCCCTGCGTACACGCGTGATGCCCGAAACTTCCTTTGATATTGCGAAGATACTCCGCTCGGGCGACTACATCTTCGAGGTAGGCGAGAACGCACTGATACTTCCGTAAAGAACAAACAATAAAAACAACATCCTGCCAATAAGATGGCAGGATGTTGTTTTTACTTGTTAGATTCAATAAACCTCATAAGGATAGTGGCTATCTCGTTTCGCTTGGCGTTATCCTTCGGGCATAACTGCATCATGCCCTTACCGTTAATGAGTCCCGTGCCTACTGCATAGTCCATAGCATCAAAGGCATAGTCTGATATCTTCTCAACGTCCATAAAATTCCACAGCATCTCCCCTGCCCTATCCTCGGTATCGTAGCCCTTTTGCGAAGCGTAGCGGTATACGATGGTGGCTATCTGCTCACGGGTGATATTATTATCGGGTGCAAAGGTGGTGACGGTCATACCGTTTACGATATCGTTCTGCTTCGCCCACTCAACGGCATTATAATACCATTTGTCCTCGGCAACGTCGGTAAAGGCGCCCGTTGCCTCTACCTCGGGGCTTCCCTCCAGACGGTACAGGATGGTTACCAGCATTCCGCGGGTGACGGGTCTTTCGGGGCCGAAGGAGTCAGCGGTGACACCGTTCATAAGCTTCTCGGCGGTCATATATTTGACAGCCTTGTAGTACCAATCGTAAATGCTTACGTCGTTATAAGGATTTTCATCCCAGCGCTCTTCTACGGTGAAGCTTCCTATATAATTTCCGTCCACCTCGTCACTAAAGCAGCTCTTAAAGCTCTCGGTGCCTACATTATAGGCAGAGCCGGGGGTGGTATATGTATATTCACCGGGATTGGCAAAGGGGATGGCGTTTTCCTCAAGAGTATTGCTATCCGGATCTACGTCAGATATACGCATAAACACTTTATACTCGCCGGTGACCATATAGGGCGGCAGAGAGGCCGTGGTATCGTACACCGACCTCTGCGCGCTCTTCCACTGACGTACGTCCATGTCGGTGGGAATGACGTAGGTATTATCCTCGCCCACGAGAAGGAGCTCGCATCTCTTCTCACGAGTGATATTTGCAAAGCCGGTATTGTCTATCTTGCCCTTGATACGAAGACCTCCGCCCGTGTAGGCAACACCGGATATCTGCGACTCGCGCAGGACGAGGCGGTAGCCCACGTGGTCCTCGAAGAACTTGGCTACGTTGGCACCCATATAGTCGGTAAGGTCTGCGGTGACATCGTTCATCTCACAGATGGCGTCGATGAGCTCGTCGCTGACGTTTGCCGAGCTCCAACCGCCTGTGGTCAGGTATATTCTTGTATGCACCACCGCCTGACCCGTCTGTGAGGTAGCGTTAAACTCATCAGCCAGCGCCTGCGCTTCGCCGTAGGTCATCACAGCTGAATAGCTGCCGTCAGGGTACTTTACCTTGCAGTCGTCTTCGTCCGAGGTCACGCTACCTGTCATTCCGCTGCCGTACAGGGCTACGTTATTCTCCAGGGTCTCTATTCTGTGAGCGAGGGTGCCTGCATCGCCGTAGTGGCTGTCGGTATACTCACCGTAGAACTTACCGATGTGCTTATAGGCGTTATTACCGCCGTGATAGTAGGAGAGATGTCCTCTGTAAAACTCGGGAATGGCCAGGAGGGGCATCCAGTTAGTCACCTTCCATCGGTAGATGCCCGCCGCACCCGAAAACTCACCGCCGTAACCGGTGCGTGAGCCCTGATTATGCAAAAATGTGAAAAATCCCGAGCGGTAGAAAGCCCCCTGAGCCTCTGACCAAGGGAAGGTGCCGCCGTGATTATTATCCTGTATCATAGCATCGTCGTAAATGCCGATGCGGGCAAAGTCGGTATCCTCAAAGTAATACTGCCAATATGAGTTGCCATTGAGCGAGTCGGGATACTTGATATCGTTTACGGTCTGATTCTTGTATTTTTCCTTATAAAGCTCGGATTCGTTAACGTAGAAGAAATACTCGTTTGCCGTCCGCACGTTTACCGTTACCGAATCGGGAGTATTCTTAAGCCAGGTATCCAGCACCTGCGCCTTATAGACGGAGCGTGAGTAAAGGCCGCCACACATCTCACCGAAAGCGCCTATCATACCGCACTCGACGGTGGAGACCACGTCTGGATATCGGGAAATGACCTCGGAAAGCTGCTTCACATGGGTAAGCAGCATCTCGAAATCTGTAGGCTCGCAGTTCTGCTGACCGTCAAGGCCGTAGGTGGCACGTATCATGCATCCGCCGCCGTTATTGCGAAGATTTGCAAGGCTCATGTCAAGATACTCTAAAAACCACTCGTCGATGGGCGCGTCCTCAAACTGCTCAAAGCTGCCGGAATACTTACTTAAGCTTATATAATAGAACTGAAATCCGCTGTCGTTTCGCGGCTTGCTGTTTACGTCAAGGTGATGAGCGTAGATAGCGGTACTGCTCATAGTAAAGCCCGCATCCATCAGATTTACACGGTGGAGGGTCTCGCTGTAGTCAAGGTCCTGAAGCACCGGAGCGCCCGACTCCCTCTCCTCTGCGGCGCTTACGTTAAAAGGCATTATGCCAATAACGCATATGATGATAAATATTAAAGAAGTAATTCTTTTCATTATTGTATCCTTTTTCCAAAATGTCGATTAAGTATATCACAGCTAAAGGCAAAAATCAAAGCAATCGGAAAATTTAACGGATATTTTGGCCATATACACAAAATTATATCACAGTATTTGACGTTGCACACAAACGCGAGCTATGATATAATAGTAAAAAAACAAGGTGTATTAATATGAAGATCATGTTCGTTTGCCACGGGAATATCTGCCGCAGTCCCATGGCGGAGTTTATCTTTAAGAAAATGGCGGCTGAGGCAGGTTTATCGGGTGAGTTTATCATTTGCTCCTCTGCCACCAGCACGGAGGAGATATGGAACGGTGTCGGTAACCCCGTCTACCCTCCCGCAAAGGCGGAGCTTAAAAAGCACGGTATCACCTGCGAGGGTAAGCGTGCAGTTCAGCTGACCAAGGCGGATTACGACAAATACGACCTTTTCATCGGTATGGACAGCGCAAACATACGGAATATGCACCGCATCCTTGACGGCGATCCCGACGGCAAGATTCGTAAGCTGATGGATTATACAGAACGCGGCGGGGACGTGGCCGATCCGTGGTATTCGGGTCGCTTTGACATCGCCTACCGCGATATATATGATGGATGCGCGGGATTGATGGCAGATATAAAAAAGTAAGGCTTGCTGCTCAAGCCTTACTTTTTCGTTTTATTCACTACCCGCTCGTGCATAAGCACCATTAAGAGTAAGAGTGCAAAAAGGAGCGCGGGAAGCAGTGCAATAGTGGTGCATTCTGCGATAAAGCCAAATAGGGGCGGCGTGATGAGAAATCCGGTATAAGCAAAAGCCATCTGAATTCCTATCATCGCCTGTGAGCGGTCTCTGCCGAAGGTGTCGGGGGTCATATGTATGATGCAAGGGTACACGGGCGCACAGCCAAGCCCCATCACCACGAAGCCTGCGAGGGCAAAAGCGGAATGGAAGGGCAGTACAAGCAAGGCCACGCCGACACCGATAATGCACGAGCCCACACGGATAAGCGCCTTGTCGCTAAAGCGCATGGCAAGGAAACCGTTTACTCCCCTGCCTACGGTGATACCTATATAAAATAGGCTGGCAAAGGCTGACGCCGTCTCGGGGGAAACACCCCTGTTCTGCACCAGATAGCTGCTTGCCCAAAGGGATGCACTGATCTCGAGAGCACAGTAAGCGAAAAAAGTCACAAAGCAGGACTTTGCACCGGGAATGGCGAATATCTCCTTCATAGAGAGCGCCTTCCCGACGCTATCCTCCTTGTCCTCTACGTTCTTCTTCCACATAGGAAGACTTAAGAAGATAAGCAGGGTGATAGCCGCCTGGATAACCGAGACTATGAGATATCCTTTGCTCCAATCATCAAGGCCTATTAGGGCGAAGCTCATTATATACGGACTGACGGATGCGCCGAGACCCCAAAAGCAATGGAGCCAGCTCATATGCTGTGCCTTATAGTGCAGAGCAACGTAGTTATTTAACACCGCATCTACTCCTCCTGCGCCAAGCCCATAGGGTATCGACCACAGAACCAGCATAGGAAAGCTTCGGCTGAAGGAAAAGCCAAGGAGTGCCGCGGCGGTCATCGCCGTGCTGATGGCGGTTATCTTACCCGAGCCGAGCCACCGCACAGCGCGGTCGCAAACGAGACTGGATAGGATAGTTCCCGCCGAGATGACCGCGGATATGATACCGGCATAGGCCATAGGCACGCCTATATCCTCGTGGAGCACGGGCCATGCAGAGCCAAGCAACGAATCAGGCAAGCCAAGACTGATAAAACAAACGTATATAAGCGGTAATAAAAAGCTGAACATATTAAGACCTCATTTTTAAAGTAGCGTGGTAATTCTATCATAAAAATCCGACAAATTCAATGCGGCATGAGCATTTTATTAGCTAAAGCCCTTTATTTTCTTCTTTTTTATGATATAATATAAATACAAGAGTGAGCTACGAAAGCTCACCAAAAACAGGAGGAACATACTATGAAAAGACTTCTTTTATTACTTCTGACCCTTGCGCTTTCCGTTTCGCTGATAGCCTGTGACGAAGGCTCGTCCAAGAAGAGATCGTCGAAGGACAAGGACGACTCCACTACGGAAGCTACCGTAGGAAGCGACGTAGTACCCACTGAAGACGAGGAGGCTGACCCTACCGTTGAGCCTACCGAGGACGAGACCGACACACCCACCGAAGAGCCCACCGAGGATCAAACCGACGTTCCCCTTGAGACCACAGACACAGCCGTTGTCATCGACAACGAGGAATGCCTCGTCAAGATCAACGGTCTGGGTGAGGACGACTTCTTCGGCACGTCCGTTAAGATCGAACTTGAGAATAGATCTGCTGATAAGAAGTATATGTTCAGTTTGGACGACGCTACCATAAACGGAGTACAGGTAAATCCACTCTTTGCCTCCGAGGTCGCACCCGGCAAAAAGGCAAACGAGACCATGTATTTTATGGATGATGCTGCAGACGAAAGCGTTATCGGAGCCTTTACCGACATCGAGCTCACCTTCAGCGTCAGCGACAGCGAGGACTGGATGGCGGATGCCGTCGCCACCGAGACCGTACATATCTATCCTTTAGGTAAGGACAAGGCGACCCGGTTTGTCAGAGAGGCGAAGGACACCGACACCGTCATCGTTGACAACGAATACCTCACCTTGATCGTAACCGACTACGAGCCCGATGCGCTTTTAGGCTATACCGCCAATATGTATATCGTCAATAAGACCGACAAGGAGCTGATGCTCGTAGCCGACGACGAGTCGGTTAACGGCTACATGATGGATACTCTCTTCGCCAAGACCGTTCTGCCCGGCAAGAGCGCATTTGGCGATATGTCCTGGCTCGAGTCCGATTTTGAAGAAAATGGCATCACCGAGGTTACAGAGCTTCAGTTCACCCTTCGCGCATACGATAGCAACGACTGGATGGCCGAGGATCTGGTCAACGAAAAGATCACTTTAAATCCGTAATGAGAAAAGAACCGTCACAGACGGTTCTTTTTGCTATCATCGGCTGAGCCGAGGATACAGGGGTCCGGGAGTAAGGGCGAACTCCCGTGCCACATCACGCCAAAGGCGTGCATATCATCAATGCGAAGCATTGTATATCATCAACGGCTTGCCGTTGTATCTCATCAAGCCGCAGGTAAATACACGCTGGCGCGTGATGAGATACAAGGGTGGTTTGCCGCCATTGATGATATACACGACTGCGTCGTGATGATATACCAAGCCTGCGGCTTGGATAAAAAAATTCGGCAAGTCGAAACTTGTCGGTTTTTCTGCGAAAGGGTAACCAAACGGAGCAAAATTGAGGTAAAAGTAAGTAAAAGTACACCTAAAGCAATAGTTTTGCTACTTGAAAAGGGTGTATTATGCTCTCCTCAAAAAGTCATCTGCTTCTTTTCTGCTTTTGAAAATTATAATG
>JAZQCR010000027.1:0-11827 GCA_045546375.1 Eubacteriales bacterium
AAATTACTTCCACATCAAAAGCCCAATCTTCAATAATCCATTTATTCATTTGCCGTTCTCCTTTGCGGTATTCAAGGATGCAATCAGCATTCTCTTGATTTCTTCAGCAAGAGAAAGTAAGCTATCAAAATCGTAATTCACGAGCTTTGTGTTTTTAAGAAGCTTCAACCAATAAATACTTTCGCCGCTTTCTTTAAGTGAAATATGAAGTTTCGATATAAAATCTGCTTTGCTGTTGCCGTATATGGCTTCGTTTATATTTGCACCAACACTTGTAGCAGAACGAAGTAACTGTTTGGCGATAGTGGTATCTTTTTTCAATTTGGAAAACTCTTCATAAAACAATACGATTTGTGTTGCAAAATCGAGAGATTTATCGAGTAAAGGACTGTTCATTCATCATCACCTCTGATTGAATTATACCACAAATTATTATATAATTCAACGCTTTGCGAAGCAAAGCTACCTTTTCTTTTATCTCTTCTTTCTTATCTTTTATCTGGAAACGACAATTTGAGAGAAGAGAGAAGAATGAAAAGAGAAAAGTGAAAAGACCAAAAAGAAACGACAATCTTCTGTCGAAAATTGTCGTTTCTTTTTGGCTGCGGCACTAGGATTCGAACCTAGGTAATGACGGAGTCAGAGTCCGTTGCCTTACCGCTTGGCGATGCCGCATTATCTTGACGCAAGTGGTATTATACCAAAAGCGTCAAAGTTTGTCAAGCGGAAAATGAAAATATGTTAAAAAATCTTTTTATGCGAAGCTGTATTTATAAAGACCGGTGATGATCTTGGCGGCTTCCGCACGTGTTAAGGAGTTTTCTCCTTTAAAGGTGCCGTCAGGATAACCGCTTAAAATCTTGGCGGTTATACATTTCTTTAAACCTGATAGGGCATATGACGGGATTGTACCTGCGTCCTTGAAGGAAATCGTACTTTCCTTGCAGGTCAGCCTTCTGCCTATTATGGTCGCCACCTGAGCACGGGTGATGTTTTCGTTAGGCAGGAAGTCGAGCGTTCCGTCGGGCCTCGATGAACCGCCTATTATTCCTTCTCCTACCGCCGCTTTTACGTAGGGCACTGCCCAAGTGGGGATATCCTTCACGTCGTTAAAATTAAGAGCGGTATTCTTATAGTCGGAAAGCTTAAGACCGTAATAGGTTACCGCCATCTTTGCAAATTCGGCGCGTGTAATGGTGTTTTCCGGCTTGAAGTACCGATCACCCTTTGTACCGTAGCCTGCGGTAATATTCAATTCATACAGCAACTCTATTTCATCTTTTGCCCAGGAACCGGAAATATCCTTGAAACTCGGTGTTACAGTTCCGTATGAAACCGTCAACTCATCTATTATGCAGTTGAATTGTTTTTCAGAAGCGATCACGGAAACGACCTTTGAGGCGTTTTCGGGGAGTGATACGGCGTAGCGCTTCCATCCGTTGAATTTGACGTAGTTTTTTTCAAGAGAATAGTATACGTTCTTACTTGTGCCGTCTGACAATTCAACGGTGACGTACGGTCTTGCGACAGTACCAACAAGCCAAACGGTAAGCTTCTTGGCATCAAGAGAAAGGCGGAGGGGCTCACGGTAGGTTATGGCATCGCCTGTATACATCATGCCAGGGCTTTGATACATACCGTCAACATATTTAAACTTCTGTTCGCTGTCTGTTAGAAGATAGGAGGAAAAGGGAAGAGAGACATTGTCAAAATCAGTAATGACCTCGTTGGGTTTACCGATCACGATCTTAACGGGAATGGTGGTGTAGCCGTAGCTTGCGTTCAAGGTAAAGGAAACGCCGTCAAAGCCCGGCTTTGCGTGAAAGACCAACTCGTTATCAAGGTAACCGTATTTACAACCGATAACCGTGCCGTCTTCGTTAGTTTGTTTTACACCCGAAAAAGACCATTTTAGCGAGTTTGAACAAAGGTATACGTCTTTGGCTGCTCGTTTTCCCATTATCGGAATGACGGCGCGACCTCCGGTGGGCACGTATACGGTAGTGCTCGAGCATTTGATATTGTCAAGTGCTGAGATTATACTTACGTTCGTTGAGCCGGTCAGAGTTTTTCCGTTGCAGTCAGCCTTTACGGTCAGTTTAACGTTGCCGGACTTATAGCCGGCTTTGAAGGTATGGTCGCTTACCGTACCGAGGCTGTTTGATACGGAGTATTTGATATTGGTTAGGGGTGAAACGGTGGGGACTCCCTTGGCGTTTACCGCTGTACACTCAAGCTTTAATATGCCGTTTTTGAGCACTACGGGAGTATCCGGTGTTATCTTTAGAGCCACGGGAGCGTTTCCTGTGCTTTTATTTACGAATAGAATGCTCGTGCCGATAAGTGCGTCCGACTGGCCGGAGGGGTGACTGACAACGTTAGTTCCCTTGGTAACCGTGCTTGCATTGTCGCCGTTCAACAAATACGCCGTTTTGACACCGAGGGAAAGCAAGTGTTCGGTCACCTCTAACAGGGTGAGTCCCTTTCCGTAAACTCCGTCGCCGTCGCAGACGAAGGCGAATATTCTATCGTTTTTATCAACGCCTATGACCGTTCTTGCCATCCGTTCATCATCTGAAGGAATGGGCGTCGGGTTTACCTTCTTGGAGTTCTCAATGATGATCTTCTCGGTACCCGTAGAGAAGGCCACGTTTTTCCAGTTTGAGCTTACTGCTTTGAGAACGACCCGTTCGCCTTCATTCGTACCCCTAAGTACTTCGTCACAAACACTGCCTTCGGACACGGAAAGAACGATATGTCCCTCCGGGATCGAAGTGTCAGGGGTGGTGTAAATGCCGACTACTGTGCAGTTTACGGTTTGATCGATAAGCGAGAGCTCATTGGTGTCGGGCTTTAACACTATTTCCACACGTGAACCGATGCTTTTGGTGGAAGAAGCAAAAGTGTCTGTATATAGTGTAATGCCTTCTGAAGCGGGGTCCCATTTGTTTAAGCTTGATATCGAAAAGCTCTTTGATTTACACATCAAGGTAAGGGAAATGTCGTCTTTTCCTGTGATTATCTTACCCGAATCGGTCAGGGCTATATTGTTACTGTCGGCAGAAGACCAGGAAAGCAATCTTGATTGTGAAATGAGAGTTCCGTTTGTTACGCCGCTTTGCAAGGCGTGTGTATTTCCGTTGACGGATGCGATCACGTTATAACCTTTAGAACTTTCGTATTCGGCGATGTCCGACACTGTTTTTCTACCGTAAATACCCGCCCCGAAGCCTATCATGATCTCTGTGTCTGCGCCGGGGGTGTGAGTAAGAATGTATGAAGTCTGGTTTCCGGCTGAGTTGGTAGAGTATATTTCACTGTAGTCGAGGCCCTTGGCAAGAGACTCGTTAGTGCTCATATATACACTTCCGATGCCTTCTGCGAGAGCGCAAAAAGGTACGCAAGACAGCAAAACCGTTATGATACATATTAGCGAAACGTACTTCTTCAACTTTGTTCTCCTAATTTTTATACAGTCATATTATATCAGATTTTGTCGTATATGTCTACAGAAAAAAAGCAGACCGTTAACCGGTCTGCGTGTTTCTCAGCTTATCTTTAGTCGTGCTGAAAGCCTTACAGGTGTTTTTTTCACTGCAGTCTGTGTGGGATATACATTTATAGCTTCCGTCGTTTTTTACTATGTTTTTCATGATCACTACGTTGCAATCAACCTTTGAGCAGTATCGTTCCATAATGATCGGGCTTTTGCTGTGCTCCATTTTACGAACCTCCAATAGTACTATATCCATTATAGTACCGGAAAGAGGGGATTATTCACTTTTTCTTCTGGGTTGCTTTACACAAGGAGAGTATCCGTCTACGCGAGCCTGCTCCATAGCGTTCATTACACGGTGGGAAAAACCGTCGTATTTCTTATCAAGCTCGGCGATCAAATATTTTATCTCTTCGCGCTGGGTATGACCGTCCTCCGGACAGGTGGAACGGATGATGGGAATATCGTTATGTGAAGCGAAGTACTTGATATCCTTTTCTTTAGCATAGATCAATGGGCGTATCATGGTAAGGTCTTTTTTTGAAAGATAAGTAACGGGGCTGAAGCTGCCTATTCTGCCCTCATGTATCAGGTTGAGCATAAAAGTCTCCACCGAATCATCAAAGTGGTGCCCAAGGGCGATCTTGTTGCATCCCATTTCCTTTGCTGCATCGTGCAGGATGCCTCTGCGCATCTTTGCACAAAGAGAACAGGGGTTACTCTCTTTGCGAAGGTTGAAAATGACATTTGCAAGATCGGTTTTTACTATGCGATACTCAACACCCAACTCTTGCGCCAGAGCTTCAATGGGTGAGAAATCCATGCCGTCGAAGCCCGAATCCACCGTTATCCCAACAAGCTCGAAGGGAACGGGATAAAAGCGATTAAGGTGAGCAAGCGCGATAAAAAGAGCGGTAGAATCCTTGCCGCCCGAGATACCGACGGCTATCCTGTCGCCCGGTGAGATCATATTATAGTGTTGACACGCCTGTCTGACGAAGGACAAAAGGCGTCTTGTATCGTATTTTTTCATAGGCTTATCATATCATAATAACTAATTAAAATCAAGTGTCATATAATGTGATTGATCACATTTAAAAGGGGAAAGATATGGCAATAAAAATATTTATAGACCAAGGGCACAATCCTCGTAATCCCAACGCAGGCGCGGAGGGCAACGGATACAGAGAGCAGGACATCACCTATGAGATAGGAAGACGGCTTGGATATCTTTTGCGAAACGATCCGAATTTTGACGTCAGACTTTCAAGAAATACGCCGACGGAGCAGCTGGGAACGAGTAATTCAACATCACTTGCAGCACGGGTCAACGCCGCTAACGCCTGGGGCGCTGATTATTTTATCAGTCTTCATACCAATGCCTCGGTAATAGAGAGCGCATCGGGGTGTGAGGGATACGTCTTTTCGCTGTCGGGAGAGGGGTATGCGCTGTCCATGGATATATGTAAAGCTCTTGCTCTTCAAACGGGTATACCCAACAGAGGAGTTTTTGCCCGACCGAGCCTCTACGTTCTGAGAAGAACAAGAATGCCGGCAACTCTGATAGAAATGGGATTTATCACTAATCCCGGGGATGCATCTCTCATGGTGAATAATCCCGATGCCTTTGCAAGAGGAATCTACAACGGTATTCTCGAATACTTTGGATTATAAAAGTCGGGTCTAAGCCCGACTTTTATTCATGTACTGTTACTTTTTCGCCGTCAGATACCAGAGAAACGGTACCTTCTTTGTCCGTGCGCAGATAACTTACACCGTATTTTTCCAGCCTTTTTATGATCTTTGCGTGCGGGTGACCGTATTCGTTATCCTCCCCGCAGGAAATAATGCCGATATCGGCTGAGACGCAGGTTAAAAATTCTTCGGAAGAGGAAGTGCTTGAGCCGTGGTGTCCTACCTTGAGCACGTCGCTTTTTAGCTTGTTACCGTACATGGATACGAGATCTTTTTCGTAGTTCGACTCCATATCACCCGTAAACATAAACGATGTTTTTCCGTATGTAAGTTTACAGACGATACTTGAATTGTTCAGGTTCTCTTCGTCAGGCGTCACGGGGCCAAGAATGTCTATGGTGCATCCGTCGACCGAATAATGGGAACCCGACTCGGCGAGTAAGGCTTCGCAACCTTCCTGCTCTATGGCCTCGAGTACGTTGTAAAAAGTGCGGGTGTCCGTTGTTACGTCTGGCATAATGACTTTATCGATCTCAAAACGGTCAATGACTTCCGCGGCGCCTCCTATGTGATCTGCATGAGGGTGTGTCAGTATCAGATAGTCTATGGTCTCAACGTCCATTTCTTTTAAGTGATTCACCAGCTTGCTTTCGGAGTCGGGAGTACCCGTATCGATGAGAATGTGCTTTCCCGTAGGAGTGATTATCAGTGTGCAATCTCCCTGACCAACGTCGATAAACTGTGCGTATAGCACACCATCGGGAGGTGCAGAGCTCTTAATAGAATCAATGATCTCACCTCCGAAGAGAATGAACAGAAAAACGAGTATTACCGCAATTGCGATTATTGTTGTGTTTGATGATATTTTATACTTTCTCATAGTCCTATTATACTATATAGCTTTTCATTTTTCCATATTTTCAAATAAATTCCCCTTGATAAAATTACATACCATAACCGCGGGCATAGAAAGAAGAAACCAAAAGAAGGTGTATAAAGGGCATATTTGCCCGAGAATATTGAATCTCTTTGATGAGTAATCCCAGACGTCAAGCTTGAAGAAGATATTAATTACAACTCCGCAGATAAACTCGATCAGCGTGATAAGCAATGAGCATAGGGCGCACTTGCTGATAATTCGCTTCTTACAGAGGGCCCCGTTTATACCGTATATCCCGCAAAGACTGATCCCTCCCGCTATCATCATCGTCCAATGCGTGAAGCCGCGCCACAGTATCTCGATCACTGCATACAGGGTCGCGCCAATGGTGAAAACAGTCAATATTTTTTTAACTTTGATCAAAAAAATCACCCTGTATAAGTGTGCCAATACAGGGTGATATTTATTCATTAAAACAGAGGGCTGAATACCTTTAAAAGCTGTGCGATCAAGCCGGAGATACCCTTATCCTTTTTACAGTCGTGTGAGGTTATCTCAAGAGAGACATTAAAGGTCTTTTCAAAATCATCCTTTAGGGTTGAGAGGGAGGGACTGTCGTAAAAGAGCTCGGCACATTCAAAATGAAGGTACAGACTTCTGTAATCAAAGTTTACTGATCCTACCACCGCACAACTGTCATCGACTAAAATGTTCTTCGAATGAAGAAAACCGGGTTCATACTCGTATATCTTCACTCCGCTTTTGATAAGAGAAGGGTAAGAATAGCGGGTCATCAGGTGAATGTATTTTTTGTCCGCGTGGTGAGGGGTGATGATACGCACGTCAATTCCGCTTTCCGCCGCAAGCTTAAGGGCGGATTCCAACTCCTCATCAATGATGAGGTACGGGGTCATGATATAGATGTATTTATTGGCTCTGTTAATCAGGTTCAGATAAACGTTTCTTGCGACAAGATCGTCGTCAAAGGGGCTGTCACAGTAGGGAAGGTAGTATCCGCCGTCGGAGATATCGCTCTTGGGAGTTATATACTTTTCACATAGATCCGGTTCTTTTTGGAAGATGTTCCAGTTTCGCAAGAACATCAAAGAGAAGGCTACCGCACTGTCGCCTTTTACCATAATGGCGGAGTCCTTCCATTTTCCGAAACGGGTCACCGCGTTAATGTATTCATCTGCTATGTTTACCCCACCTGTAAAGGCGACCTTTCCGTCGATCACAACTATCTTTCTGTGGTCGCGGTTGTTTTGCAGGGTTGATATGACCGGTACGAACGGGTTGAATACAACGCACTTAATGCCGAATTCCTTTAGGGTATTGTGATATTTTCGCGGAAGTGTGGTGATGCTGCCCATTCCGTCATACATAATGCGTACGTCAACACCCTCAGCGGCTTTTTCCTTGAGGATCTCGAGAACCGAGTTCCACATCTGACCTTCGTGGACGATGAAAAACTCCATGAAAATATATTCCTTCGCCGTGCGCAGCTGCTTTAAAAGCTCCTTGTGCATACTCTCGCCTGAAGGAAAATACGTAGATTCGGTATTGGAATATACAGGAAATCCGTTTTGTTTAAGATAGACGGCAAGGGGAGTGCCTGACGGATGGTTTTCACAAAAGGCACCGTTTGCATTGTCAAAGCGTTCTGTCAGAGCCCTGATCTCGCTGTCGATCTTTTCTATCCTCTTCTTGAATCTGAAAATGCCGACCCGTCCGCGACAGTATAGATACATAATGCCTCCGAAGGCAGGGAACAGCAGAATGGGGACGGCCCAGGCAAGCTTATAAGAGGCGCTGTCACCCTTATTTATGATATATACGACAACGCAAACACTGATAAAGGTGAAGAAAATTTCAAGATAGATGACGTTTTTATACAGATTCCAAATGGAGATGATCACTATGGCGATCTGCAAGGCCGCAAGAAGGCTGATTACGAAAAGGTCCGTGAAAAATGATCTCACGGCCTTTTTAGAATATACTTTCTTGTTAATACTACGTTGATTATCCTTGTTCATCTGCGTTACCCGGTATGACCCGCTTAATGTTTTTTTCTAACTTTGTTCTGGCAACAAAGGTGTCATGGGAACACCCCTCACATTTTATCTTTACGTCGCTTCCTGAATACGTCACCCTCATTAGGTTGCTTCCGCACGGGTGAACCTTCTTCATTACGAGTGTATCTCCTACGTTGAACTTTATCACAATGCACCTCGCAAAACGTTCTTTTTTAAAATTATATCACACAAATCAGTTAAAAGTAAATAATAATGCTTTAAAACATTGTTAAATCTTATAATAATATAGTAAAACACTTTGACTTATTACAGCTTTTGTGTTATAATCAAATGAATATAATGGGGGAAGTGTAATGATAATTTTAGGTATTGACCCGGGCTACGCGATAGTGGGTTATGGTGCCATTGAATATCTGCGCGGAAGATTTCGCGTTTTGGGCTACGGTGCTATCACAACAGAAGCGGGCATTCCCGTTCCCAAAAGATTAGAGATGATCCATAACGAGCTAAAGGAAGTTATAGGGAGATATCATCCTGATGAGATTGCCGTTGAGGAGCTTTTCTTTAACAGTAATCACACTACCGCCATTACAGTTGCAGAAGCACGCGGAGTTATTCTGTTAACGGCGCAGCAGATGGGCGTTAAACTTTTCGAGTATACGCCTCTCCAGGTCAAGAGCGCTGTGGTAGGCTACGGTAAGGCCGAGAAAAAGCAGGTCATCGCAATGACAAACAGTATATTGGGACTTGAAAAGGGGCCGAAGCTGGACGATACTTCCGATGCCCTTGCTATAGCTGTTTGTCACGCTCATAGCGGCAATTCCAGATTAAGAGACTATTTCAATCAGAATTAACGAGGTTTAGATGTATTATTACATTTCAGGCGACGTGGTCAAGAGTGACTCGTCTTCGGTTATTATTGACAATAACGGTATCGCTTATATCCTTTATGCTTCTCTTGGTACGATAAGTGCCGTTGCGGGGAAGGATAAGGCGAAGTTATATACTTATTTTTCTGTTAAAGAGGATTCTCACGATCTTTACGGCTTTAATACCGAGGACGAGTTGTCAGCCTTTAAGCTTTTGATCGACGTGTCTGGTGTTGGCCCTAAAGCTGCTTTGGCTATTCTGTCTGTTCTGACCCCAGAGAAGCTTGCCATAGCTGTTTCCTCCGGTGACGTAAAGGCGATCTCCGCTGCACAGGGAGTTGGAAAGAAGATCGCAGAAAGGGTCGTGCTTGAACTGAAGGATAAGTTCAAAGGAATGACCGTTCAAAGTGACGGTACCGCTCCCATAGTGGTTACAGACAACGCAGGAAACGCTGCAGAGGCGGTAAATGCCTTGGTCGTTCTCGGTTACTCCCGTGCGGAAGCCAATAAAGCCGTAGGTGCCGTTGATACCAATGGGATGCAGATCGACGATATCATCCGTGCGGCTCTTAAGCTTATGATGTAGGAGGATCGGTATGGACGAATTTTTTGACACTGAATACGACTTTGAAAACCGACTTGTCTCCGGTGAATACGGTGAGGAGGACGCACAGAACGAGGTATCCCTTCGCCCCCGTACTCTGGCTGAATACGAGGGCCAAAGCAAGGTAAAGGAAAATCTTAAGGTTTATATCGATGCGGCAAAGCTTAGAGGAGAGGTGCTTGACCACGTTCTTCTTTACGGCCCTCCCGGGCTTGGTAAGACCACTCTTTCCGGTATAATTGCCGCAGAGATGGGGGTGAATATCCGTATCACAAGCGGACCGGCCATAGAGAAACAAGGAGATCTTGTTGCTCTACTTACCAACCTTAACGATAAGGATATTCTGTTTATTGACGAGATACACCGTCTGCCTCGAACCGTTGAGGAGATCCTTTATCCCGCTATGGAGGACTATGAGATTGACATAATTGTCGGTAAAGGCCCTTCCGCAAGGAGCATCAGGCTCACTCTTCCAAGATTCACTCTTATCGGCGCTACTACGAGAGCGGGTCAGCTTTCCACCCCGCTTCGCGACCGCTTCGGAGTATTGTCGAAGCTTGAGCTTTATACCCCCGAGGAACTAAAAAATATCGTTATGAGAAGTGCCAAGATACTGGGTATCGGCATTGATGAGGATGGCGCACTCGAGATAGCATCAAGGTCACGCGGAACGCCTCGTATTGCCAACAGACTGTTAAAGCGAGTCAGAGACTTTGCCCAGATAGTCGGTGACGGTGTTATCGACGAGAAGATAGCTTCTTTTGCGCTTACAAAGCAGGAGATAGACGAGCTTGGTTTAGACAACATAGACAGGCGTATGCTCACCACTATTATAAAGAATTACGGTGGCGGCCCCGTAGGTCTCGAGACTCTTGCCGCCACGATCGGCGAAGAGGCCATAACGATCGAGGACGTCTATGAGCCGTATCTTTTGCAGATAGGCTTCTTAGCCCGAACACCCAGAGGTCGCTGTGCTACAGCGGCGGCTTATGAGCACCTCGGACTGGAAAGAAACGTTAATTCGGCACAGGTAAATTTATTTAACAGGGAAGATTAAATGTATATAGCAAACGGATGGACCGACTACGAGGTGCTTGATACCTCAGACGGCAAAAAGCTTGAGAGATGGGGAGGCTATACTCTTGTTCGCCCCGATCCCCAGGTGATCTGGAAAAATCCCAAGGCAGGCAAGGAATGGAGAACGGCGGATGCCTCGTATGAGCGTTCAAGTAAGGGAGGCGGCTCGTGGAACGAGAACCGACTTCCCGAGAGTTGGAATATTGAGTATCAGCCTCTGGGATTGAAATTCCTGATAAAGCCCATGGGCTTTAAGCATACGGGACTTTTCCCTGAGCAAGCTGCAAACTGGGAATGGTTCACCGAGCTTATAAAGGGAGCGAACAGACCTATAAAGGTTTTGAATCTATTTGCATACACGGGTGGCGCTACTGTAGCGGCCGCTGCGGCAGGTGCGTCCGTGTGCCACGTGGACGCGTCCAAGGGCATGGTTGCACAGGCAAAGGAAAATGCCCGTCTTTCGGGACTTTCCGACGCTCCTATCAGGTATATAGTCGATGACTGTAAGAAGTTTGTAGAGCGTGAGATAAGACGTGGAAACAGATACGATGCGGTAATAATGGATCCGCCCTCATACGGCAGAGGCCCCGGAGGTGAGGTGTGGAAGCTGGAAGAATGTGTTGACGAATTTGTTTCACTGTGTGCTCAGGTGCTTACCGACGAGCCCTTGTTTTTCCTCCTCAATTCGTATACAACGGGACTTTCCGCATCTACAATGGGTTATATTATGAATCTTCATCTTGTAAGCAAGTTCGGCGGCAGGATAGCTGCTGACGAGGTCGTGCTTCCCGTCAAGAGTACGGGCGGTTACCTGCCTTGCGGTTGTGCCTCCAGATGGATTTCAAGAAGAGATAATTAGCGAGGAATACCTTGAATAAGGCTTTTATTAAGTGTGAGGATCTCTGCTTTGCCTATTCGGATGAGGATAAGGTAGGAGTTCTCAAAAATTTGAATTTAGAAATAGAAAAAGGCTCTTTCGTGGCGGTGCTCGGCCACAACGGCTCCGGCAAATCCACGTTCGCAAAGCTGCTCAATATGATCCTGCGCCCCACTTCCGGCAGGATATATATTGACGGTGCGGATATTACACGTGAAGACATGAGTGAGGACGAGGTCTACGACCTGCGAAAGAAGATTGGTATGGTATTTCAGAATCCCGATAATCAGCTC
>JAZQCR010000028.1:0-3152 GCA_045546375.1 Eubacteriales bacterium
ACAAGAGCCTGAGCGATTCCCACTCTCTGACGGTAGCCTTTTGAAAGATTCTTGATAAGACGCTTCTTTACGTCGGATATGCGGGTCACCTTGCATATCTCGTCAAGATGCTTTTTGCGGTTGTACTTGCAGCCCTTGAGCTCGTATACGAAATCAAGATATTCAATAACTGTCATATCTCCGTAAACGGGAGGCTGCTCGGGAAGAAATCCGATAAGCTTCTTTGCTTCATCGGGCTTTTCGGAGATATCTACTCCGCCTATCTTTACCGTTCCCGCGTTTGAGGAAAGATAGCCTGTCATAATATTCATACAGGTGGACTTGCCCGCGCCGTTGGGGCCGAGGAAGCCTACTATCTCTCTCTCTCCTGCGGTAAAGGATATATTGTCAAGAGCAACATTCGTGCCGTATACCTTGACAAGACCAGATACTTCTATCATTTTTACCTCACAAAATATATACATATTATTGTATAACTTACTAATTTAACAGTATACCACAAAAGTGCCCCGTTTGTATAGACAAATATTGAATTTTTATAGAAATTACGGTTATTATTTGTATGCTGTTTCGTTTTATCGCATCTGACTGACAGCTAAATTACTCCGCTTTGCTCCGTAGCTAAATACTTCGCTTCGCTCACAGCTAAATTTCATTCTATGAAGCTAAATTAAATTCGGCAAAACAGCGTGCGCGAAGCGCACATTTAGCTGACTTTAAGTCAATTTAGCTCCGTCAGGAATTTAGCTCAGCGACATCAGGAGCCGAATTTAGCTAAGAAAAAGCACCCGAGAGGGTGCTTTTTCTTAATATCTCTGGTCAACAGTTTCAACCTTAAGTGTGTTTGTGGTACCGTTTACGGAGAGAGGGATTCCTCCTGTGATAACAACCGTATCGCCGGACTTGACCGCATCTATCTGCTTTGCGCAGTCGATGGCGTGGCGGAAGAGCTTTTCCGCATCTCCCTGCTCAAGGGCAAGAACGGGAACAACTCCCCAGGACATGGAAAGCTGATGGAACACCTTTTTCTCAGGTGTTGTTGCAATGATGAGCTGGCTCGGGCGGAACTTTGAAACAAGGCGGGCTGTGTAGCCGGACTTTGTTACGGCGATGATAGCCTCTGCCTTAAGGTCGCGGGCTGTGGTACAAGCCGCATCGCAGATAGCGTTTGTGGTGTCCGCATAGTCAACCTCGTAGCGGTACTTTGCATATGCCTCAAGGGCGATAGCATCGTTCTCTGCCTGACGGGCGATCTTACCCATTACTCTTACTACGTTTGGAGGATCGATACCCATTGCAGTCTCACCGGAAAGCATGATAGCGCTGGTGCCGTCGAATACTGCGTTTGCAACGTCGGAGATCTCCGCACGGGTAGGTGTGCGGCTGGAGATCATGGACTCAAGCATCTGGGTTGCTGTTATAACGATCTTACCTGCCTGATAGCACTGACGGATAAATCTCTTCTGAAGACCGGGAAGCTTTTCAAAGTCGATCTCAACACCCATGTCGCCGCGGGCTACCATAATACCGTCTGCCGCCGCAAGGATATTATCAAAATCGGCAACGCCCTGCATATTTTCGATCTTTGCTATGATCTTGATATCGTGGCCGCCGTTGTAGTCAAGGAATTTGCGGAGAGCAACAACGTCAGCGCGGCTTCTTACGAAGGATGCCGCAACGTAGTCAACGTCGTTCTCAATACCGAAAAGAAGGTCTGCCTTGTCAGCCTCGCTGAGGTAGGGCATATCAAGGGGGAAATTGGGGATATTTATGGACTTACGGTTCTTGAGCTCGCCGCCGTTCTCAACTGTGCAGACGATCTCCTTCTCCGTTGTCTCCTTTACGATCATGGAAAGCTTACCGTCATCAAGGAGGATGCGCACGCCCTCGTAAACCTGAGTGGGAAGCTCCTTATAGGAAATGGTTACTCTTTCCTCGTTTCCGGTTACCTCCTCTGTGGTGAGGACAAAGGTATCGCCTTCCTTGAGAGTAACGCCGCCGTTTTCAAAAAGACGGAGTCTGATCTCGGGACCCTTTGTGTCAAGCATTACAGCCGCAGACACTTCCATCTTATCGCGGACCTTTCTGAAGCGGTCGATAGTCTTTTTATGCTCCTCATGAGTACCGTGGGAAAAGTTAAGACGGGCAACGTTCATGCCTGCCTCAAGCATCTTCGCCATTGTCTCCTCGTTATTACTTGCAGGACCTATTGTACAAACTATTTTTGTTCTTCTCATTTTTCAATATTCCTTTTCGTTATATTTAATTAACTTAATTATACTATCTTTGTCTACATATTGTCAATCAAAAATACCCGAAATAAGTAAATTTTATGTACGATATGACACAAAAGTCGTCATATCACAAAAAATATTTGAAAACACTTGATTTTTCCCGTGCTGTGGGGTTATAATTAGGTGATTGAAATATCCATCTTTAAAGGAGATATAAAAATGTTAGTTAATGCAAAAGAGATGCTTGTAAAGGCAAAGGCCGGCAAGTACGCTGTTGGTCAGTTCAACATCAACAACCTTGAGTGGACAAAGGCAGTTCTCGAAACTGCTGAGGAGCTCAAGTCCCCTGTTATCCTCCGTGTTTCCGCAGGTGCAGGTAAGTATATGTGCGGCTTCAAGACCGTTGCTGCTATGGTAGACGCTATGGTTGAAAGCATGGGCATCACAGTTCCCGTTGCTCTCCACCTCGACCACGGTACCTATGAGGACTGCTACAAGTGCATCGATGCAGGATTCTCCTCCATCATGTTCGACGGCTCTCACTACGCTATCGAGGAAAACGTTGCAAAGACAAAAGAGCTCATCGCAGTTTGCGAGGAGAAGGGTCTTTCCATCGAGGCTGAGGTTGGCTCCATCGGCGGCGAGGAAGACGGCGTTGTAGGTATGGGCGAGTGCGCTGATCCCGACGAGTGCAAGCTCATCGCAGATCTCGGCGTTTCCATGCTTGCTGCAGGTATCGGTAACATCCACGGTAAGTACCCCGAAAACTGGGCAGGTCTCTCCTTCGAGACTCTTGACGCTATCCAGCAGAAGACAGGCGATATGCCCCTCGTTCTCCACGGCGGTACAGGTATCCCCGCTGATATGATCAAGAAGGCAATCTCCCTCGGCGTTGCAAAGATCAACGTTAATACTGAG
>JAZQCR010000029.1:0-6401 GCA_045546375.1 Eubacteriales bacterium
GGGGTCGTGGGCAGGTGTGATCTTTACTACACCGGTACCCTTAGTCATATCAGCGTGCTCATCGCACACGATGGGGATCTCTTTATTGATGAGAGGAAGCACTACGTGGCAACCGTGCAGGTGCGCGTAACGGGGATCCTCTGCATTGATAGCAACAGCAGTATCACCCAGCATAGTCTCGGGACGGGTGGTAGCCAGCTCCAGCATCTCACCGGTCTCCTTTACGGGATAAAGGATGTGGTAGAAGTTACCGGGCTTATCCTCATACTCAACCTCAGCGTCCGAAATGGAGGTCATACAAGTGGTACACCAGTTGACCATACGGTTACCGCGGTAGATAAGTCCCTTCTCATAGAGCTTCATAAATACGGTACGTACCGCCTTTGAGCAGCCGTCGTCAAGGGTAAAGCGCTTTCTCGTCCAGTCGCAGGAGGAGCCCAACTTCTTAAGCTGTTCTACGATACGACCACCGTACTGCTTATTCCAGTCCCATGCACGCTCTAAAAAGCCCTCTCTGCCGATGTCGTCCTTGGTGATACCTTCCTTACGCATAGCTTCAACGATCTTCGCCTCGGTAGCGATGGAAGCATGGTCGGTGCCGGGCAGCCAAAGGGTGGAAAAGCCGCTCATTCTCTTGTAACGGATAAGGATATCCTGCAGAGTGTTATCAAGAGCGTGTCCCATATGGAGCTGTCCCGTAATATTGGGGGGCGGAATAACTATAGTATAGTGAGGCTTACCCTCTTCTCTTGTAGGTGTAAAATACCCATTGCTCTCCCATTCGGAGTACCACTTCTCCTCAAGGGCAGCAGGTGAATACTGTTTGTCGAGTTCTTTCTTCATCTTAAAATATTCCTTTACAGATATATACCGTAATAGTTTACCACATATTGCAATTAAAGTCAATAAAGCAAAGAAAAACACCGCGGAAAATCCGCGGTGCTTCTAAATTTAACTACAAATCGAATTTAGCACAATAAACATATCTAAACGGTCGATTTAAATAATCAGGTAAAGGATTGTACTTTGACCTATAAAACGCCCACCTTCTTACCGATTTTTCATCATATTCCAAAAGATAAATATACAGACTATATATTCCAGATGCATTCTTATCATTTTTGATACGTATATTACTTGACACGATTTCCCCCGGTGATATATATGTATCTTGTTTAAATCTGCTTGAATGAGGCACCTTGATCGATGATCCTTCAGGGAAATATGAGATGGATGCAATTTCACTTAAATCTCTTGGTGTAGCGCTACAATTTTCAATAACGATCGGAAGATTAGTGTATACTAAATTTACAGGTTCTCCTGTTATTTTATTATATCCAACTAACTGCTTATCAGACTTAAGATCCCCAACAGTAATTCTATAATGTATTTCCCCCCTGTCGTCAAAGCCATACAGATCAAACGTAGTCCCCTCGGTGAAAGAATACGCAGGAGCTCCGCAGTCCTGACACGAAACATCAACTCCGTCATACAAAAAAGTATGACCAAGAGGATCAGTGGAAGTATAACCGCATTGCGAACATTTCTCGCCCTCAACACATGTAGCGCCCAACATGCTGTGTCCAAAAGCCTCCTCTAAAACAGTTCCGCAGGAAGCACACGTACCATCAACTTCACAGGTAGCGGCAACGGGTGCATGTCCTGTTGCGGGCAATTTTTCAGAAGTTTCTTCGCCACAGACAGAACAAGCGCTGAGTATAACGCCGTTCTTTGTACACGTAGGCTCAATTCTGGAAGTTTCCATAAAACTATGTTCTAAATGCACAGTTTCTGTCGGTGCAGGCTCTGTTGGTGTAGGTTCGGTGGGGCTGGAATTGTCAGTTGGCAAATCGGGTTCCGTTAACTCATTAATGTTTTCTGATGGTTCTGTAAATTCAGAAGTATTGGCCATAGAATCCAATGCTATAACATCATCTTCCAAATTATCTTCACGTTCAGCAGGGACAGTCATAAAGCACACCACTATGACCACTGACAACAGGACACATGTTATAATTAACCACAAACCAGGCTGTTTATAATTTAACACGTTGGCTATTCTCTTTTTAACGTCTTTCATGTTAAAAGCTAATCTACCCCCATAGTTAATACTATTAGCAGAAGAACAGTTTACAAGTATGCGTGAATACTCCTTTACCTCTTCTCTGCTCTTACCCCTTATTACCCGCTCGTCGCAGGCAAATTCCATATCGCGGCAGAACAAAATGTATGACACCCACACAAGAGGGTTAAACCAATATACGCAGGTTAAAGTAAGTGCAAGTGCCTTATAAATATGATCTCCGTGAGAAATGTGTGAACGCTCGTGTGCGATGATATATTCAGCATCCTGCGCGTTTATGAATGCAGGTACGTATATCTTTGGCTTAATGATGCCGAAGGAAAAAGCTCCCGGAATGCGATCGCTACGCCATACATTGCCTTCCGTGCGGTATGCATCCTTAAGTCGCACGCGCAAAATGATATAAGAGACAGTATGGTAAGCAAGTAGTACAAACACACCAACAGCCCACAGAATTAGCGCTATTTCCTTTGGCGAAACACGGCCTTCAACCGTTTTTTCCGCAACACCCGCAACGTCCGCTACCGTATTCCCGCTAACGATCTCGGTATTTGGTTCGACAAATGAGACAGGCGGCAGGGTCTGCGGCTTTTGTATGTTCGAGTGTGATTCTGTCTGCCCACCGTCATTATCGGTAGTGGGGTTAACGGTGACAGGAGTATTGTTATTTACATCCGGTATAACGGGAGAATTTACCGTCACGTCATCCGTCTTTTCATCCGTGCTCAGTTCGATAACCGTTTCCTCGGGGATCAAACTAAGCTTGCTCTCGGGAGTAAAAGGGATCAGCAGTCTCAGAGCTACCAAAGCCCATAAAAGCATACGGATACTCTTGGCCTGATTTCTGAGTAACCATCTGACAGCAAGTACGGCTAAAATGACCCAAAGAGAATTAATACTGATGCTAAGTAAAGCATCAAAAACAGCAGCCATTACGATTCCTCCTTGTTTCCATCGATCATATCATAAAGCGCTTTGACCTGCTCCTCATTCAGATTGCAATTCTTTGCAAAAGCCACAACGAACTCTGGAAGTGAACCGGAAAAGGCTCTATCAATTAGCTCACCTACCTCTGCCTGCTGTGCCTGCTCCTTAGTGATAAGCGAAGTAACTATAGTATTTTCACTATTTACCACACCTCTGTCGCGCAAGCGTTTAATTACGGTATAGGTAGTGGTCTTTGCCCAGCCAAGCTGTTCTTTGCAAAGCTTCGATAGCTCAACGCTGGAGATAGGCTCGTTCTCCCATAAGATCTGACAGAACTTAAATTCACTTTCAAATATCTTAGGTACGCTCATTTGATGCCTCCAAAAGTTTATTCTAACACGTTAGTACACTTGTATTCTAACACATTAGAATACGGATGTCAATAGCAAATATTAAAAATCCCGAAGAAAATTTTCCTCGGGATCTTCATTATTCGTTTTCGGTAGTTTCCTCAGTCACGATTTCTTCGGTGATCTCGCTGTCACGAAGGTCTACCCAGTCTTCATCAAAGACATACTCCTCGTCACAGAAGGCGTCCATAGCGGAGAGGATCTTCTGCTCTCTCTCAAGCTCTTTGGCATTCTTGTAAACAAGATACGCACCACCGAGACCTCCCGCAGCACCGATAGCAAGGAAGGTGCCCGCCAGTGACTTCTTCTTTCTCCAAAGAGCGAAGAAGAATACCAGACACATTACAGACTGCACTAAGAGTGCAAGACCGATGTAAAACTTTGATTTCATAATTGCTTCTTTCATAGTATATCCTCCTTATGCATTCGCCTTTAAGTATGCGTTGATAAATCCGTCTATCTCGCCGTCCATGACCGCCTGAATATTACCGTCCTCGTAGCCTGTACGGGTATCCTTCGCCAGAGTATACGGCATAAATACGTAGGAACGGATCTGCGCGCCCCACTCGATATTAGTCTTGACACCTTGGATGTCCTCGATCTTCTCAAGCTTCTCTCGAGCCTTGATCTCCATAAGCTTGCTCTTAAGCATCTTCATAGCCGTCTCTTTATTCTGAAGCTGACTACGCTCGGTCTGACAACCAACGATGATTCCGGTGGGTATATGCAGGATGCGGATAGCGGAGTCGGTCTTATTTACGTGCTGACCGCCCGCGCCGCTGGAACGGTGAGCAGTAACCTCGATGTCCTCGGGACGTATCTCGATAGAGCCGTCGTCCTCAAACTCGGGCATTACCTCGACTGAGGCAAAGGAAGTGTGTCTTCTCCCCGAAGAGTCAAAGGGAGAGACACGCACAAGACGGTGTACTCCGTTCTCACTCTTAAGGTATCCGTATGCGTTAAGACCTTCAACGAGGAGAGTAGCACTCTTAAGTCCTGCTTCCTCTCCATCCAGCCAGTCAATGAGCTTTACGTTAAAGCCGTGCTTTTCTGCCCAACGGTTATACATTCTGTAGAGCATCAGCGCCCAGTCCTGAGCCTCGGTACCGCCTGCTCCGGGGTGGAAGGAAAGAATAGCGTTATTAGCATCGTATTCACCCGATAAGAGAACCGCTATCTTCTGGCTTTCCTTTTCCTCTTCGATGCCCTTGACCTCAGAAAGCACCTCGTCAGTGAGGCTTTCATCGTTCTCCTCGATACCCATATCGCAGAGCACCTGGGCGTCCTCGAGTCTGGAGCAAAGACCGTCATATGCACTTATCTTGCCTTTTAATGACTTTATCTTTTGAAGCACGGGACCGCTCTTGGTCTGATCCGACCAGAAGTCGGGCGCAGCAGTCTGCTCCTCAAGGTCGGCAACCTCGGCTCTTATATCATCTATCTTAAGAGCTGAGCCCAGTTCTTGTATATCTTCTTCCAGTGAAGCGAGCTGTCTTTTCGCTTCCTCAAGTGCTATTATCAAGTTTTCCTCCGAAGTATTAGTATCACTATATGATTATATCACAACAAAAGCAAGTTGTAAACATCATTCGACGAAATTATCAGCTACGCAAGTGCCTATAGGATCGCTGTAGAATATCTCGCACTCTATCCCAAGCTCCGTGAGTGTCTGCGCAAGTACAGTGCACACGGGGTGCTCGGTATGGAAATGCCCTGCTTCAATTACGTTAACACCCATATAAGCGGCATCCACCATAGTATTATAGCTCATTGAGCCGGTAAGGTACGTATCCGCTCCGCAGGCAATAGCATCAGCAAAATTATCCTTGCCGTCTCCGCCAACGACCGCTACACGGTATACCGGATCTTCACCCACGAAATCAACGTGCTCGCATCCCAGAACGTCGCGGACAAAACCAACGAAATCGTCGATATACACCTCTTCCGAAAGGTGACCCACTCTGCCTATTTCGGGCATAGGTTCAACATCTGTTAGACCGATCACAGCGGCAAGTGCATCATTTACGCCGCCTTCCACAACGTCCAACCTGGTGTGAAAACTCATAACGGAAATATCGTTCTTCACAAGTGTTTTCACCATTTGAGCGATGACAGAATCGTCGTTGACGCTCTTTAGGGGCTTAAAGATTAGCGGATGGTGAGAGATTATCACGTCACAGCCTTTTTCTATAGCTTCAACTACAGCGTCAGGGGTAACGTCAAGAGATATCAATGCCTTCTTTACTTCCCTTGCGCCGTCAGATTCGACCATAAGTCCGTCATTATCCCATTCGCAGGAAAGAGACGCGGGGATACGCTCGTCTAAGTAGTTATAAAGTTCTCTTACGTTCATATTAACTCCTCTAACAATGATATGAGTCTTTCTTCATGGGTGA
Organism: Eubacteriales bacterium; assembly: GCA_045546375.1. GTDB lineage: Bacteria > Bacillota > Clostridia > Oscillospirales > CAG-272 > CAKSEI01. The sequence goes on from JAZQCR010000029.1 coordinate 5,817, forward strand.
CATCGTGACCCGCTGCTTTTTTGGCTTTTGCGTGAGAGGAAAGCTTCGCAATATTGTGAAGAACGAGCTCACGGTAGCATTCATCTTCCCTTGCTAAACCAACAAGTGCCTGCGCGTCATTATAATCAGTTTTTTTACCCGAATACTCCGCAGAAAGCACTTGATATAGGCGCTTGCCTTCCCTAACGCAAATATCTTCGGTAATAGCATATCCGTTATCCCAAAGATAAGCACGAAGACACTCTGCCTTCGTCATAGGCTGAAGCACCAAACGGGTTCCCAACGCTTTCGGATATTCGGATTCGTCGATTATGGACGCGATGAGCTCGCCGCCCATTCCGGCTATAATGATAGTGTCGGACCCGTCAAAAGCGTCACTTTCAAGCCCGGGAGTGCATATAACATTAATTTTATCTGCAAGGGCGTATTTACGTACATTCTCAAGAGCCTTTGCTGCAGGCCCCTCGTTAATATCAGATGCGACAGCACTCTTAACGATACCTTTACCGACAAGATAAACAGGAATATAGCCGTGGTCTGTCCCGATATCCGAAACCTTTTCACCGCGAACCAGGTCAGCACAGG